>JASHUO010000399.1 GCA_030039975.1 Alphaproteobacteria bacterium | reverse complement strand
CCGAAAAGAAAGAGTTCGTGCACGCCATCACCATGCACACCATGGTGCATGAGCAGCTCAGCAGCTTCTATCGCGGCTTCCGGCGCGATGCGCATCCGATGGCAGTGATGTGCGGCGTGGTCGGCGCGCTCTCCGCCTTCTATCACGACAGCACCGACATCAGCGATCCGCGCCAGCGCGTCATCGCCAGCCATCGCCTCATCGCCAAGATGCCGACGATCGCCGCCATGGCGTACAAGTATTCGATCGGCCAGCCCTTCATCTACCCGCAGAACCGGCTCAAATACGCCGAGAACTTCCTGCACATGATGTTCGCGGTGCCGGCCGAGGAGTACAAGGTGAACCCGGTCCTGGCGCGCGCTATGGACCTCATCTTCATCCTCCACGCCGATCACGAGCAGAACGCCTCGACCTCGACCGTGCGCCTCGCCGGCTCCTCGGGCGCCAATCCCTTCGCCTGCATCGCCGCCGGCATCGCCTCGCTCTGGGGCCCCTCGCATGGCGGCGCCAACGAGGCCGTGCTCAAGATGCTGATGGAGATCGGCGACAAGAAGCGCGTGCCGGAGTTCGTCAAGCGCGCCAAGGACAAGTCCGACCATTTCCGCCTCATGGGATTCGGTCACCGCGTCTACAAGAACTACGATCCGCGCGCGGCGGTGCTGCGCAAGAGCTGCCACGAGGTGCTCGACGAGCTCGGCGTGCGCGACGAGCCGCTGCTCGATCTCGCCATGGAGATGGAGCGCGTCGCACTGCACGACGAGTATTTCGTCGAGAAGAAGCTCTATCCCAATGTCGACTTCTATTCCGGCATCATCCTGCGCGCGATGGGCTTCCCGACATCGATGTTCACCGTGCTCTTCGCCATCGCCCGCACCGTCGGCTGGGTGGCGCAGTGGAACGAGATGATCGAGGATCCCAACTCCAAGATCGGCCGGCCGCGCCAGCTCTACACCGGCAGGACGATGCGGCATTACGTGCCCGAGAACAAACGTGGCTAGCGCCGATCGCGTCGGCCGGACGCCCGAGGGCGCGGGCACCCGCCGCTACGTCGCGAGCCTCCTCTGGCCCGGCCGGCTGCCGCGCCCGGCCAATGACAACCGCTTCTGCCGCCCGGCGACGTTCATCTCGCTCGCCGCGGGCGTGCTGATCCTCGCTACCGCGGCCTGGGCGATCATTTTCTGAGCGTCTAGGACCGACCGGCGAGCGCCCGCGCTTTCTCGAGCCCGGCGAAGCTGCGCGTCGGCCCAGCCATGAGAAAGCGGTAGCCGGCGCCGAGGATGCGCTCGGCATTGCTCTGATCAACATGCGGATGACCGACGGGGACGTTGTGCTCCTGGCAGATCCGCACCACTTCGGTCATCGCCTCGACCACGGCGGGATGCTCGTATTGCCGGGGATAGCCCAGCTCCTGGCTCAGATCGCCCTCGCCGATGAGGATGACGCCGATCCCCGGGACGTTGCGCAACATCTCGCGCAGATTGGCGATGCCGGCCGTGTCTTCGATCATCAGCGCCACCAGGATCTCGCCAGCAGGGCTCAGCGGCCAGACATCGGCCTTGGCGTAGTATTCCTGCTGCGTCAGCCCCCAATAGCGCGCTGCCGCCGTCGGCCCGTCGCCGCGCAGCCCTGCCGGGTGGTAGAGCGGCGCCGTCTTGAGCCGCGGATAACGGCATGACGCCACCGCGTTATAGGCCTGCTCGGCGGTGCTGACATGCGGCCAGACGATGCCATAGGCGCCGAGATCGAGCGCCTGCTTGGCGAACCACTGGTTCTTCTCGTCGCCATTGGGCGGAATGCGCACCAGCGGCGTCACCGCCGGCGCGAGCGAAGCGGAGAGCGCGATCTGGCGCCGGTTCAGCAGATATTGCAGGCAGTCGCGCAACGCCCGCACATCCCAGGGATTGTGCTCCATCTCGAAGACGATGCCGTCATATCGCGATGTCGCAAGAGCCAGCGTCGCCTCGACTTCCGCCTGCGTGAAGGTGGTAAAGGTCGGCTGGCCTTGCTCCAGCGCGCGGATGATGCCGTTGAGACGGGGCAGCTCGGCCATAGGTTTTTCCTCCTCTGCGTGAGCTCTGTTTATCACATGCTAGCAAAGCCGCGACCGAGAGGGGTAGACGCGCCGCCGCCCCCTCCCCTAGCATCGACAACAGGGAGAAAACGCGCGAGGTCGGCATGATCATCGATTGTCATGGACACTACACCACCGCGCCCAAGGCGCTGGAGCAATGGCGGCAGCGGCAGATTGCGGCGCTGCAGGACAAATCGGCGACGCCGAGCAAGGGCACCCTCGCGATCAGCGATGACGAGATCCGCGAGAGCCTCGAAGGCGCGCAGCTGAAACTGCAGCGCGAGCGCGGCACCGACCTCACCATCTTTTCGCCGCGCGCCGCCGGCATGTCGCATCACATCGGCGACGCCACCACGAGCCGGCACTGGTCGGAGCATTGCAACGACCTCGTCTATCGCGCCTGCACGCTTTATCCCGAGAACTTCGTCGGCGTCTGCCAGCTGCCGCAATCACCCGGCGTCGCGCCCAAGACTTGCATCGCCGAGCTCGAGCGCTGCGTCACCGAGCTGGGCTTCATCGGTTGCAACCTCAATCCGGACCCGTCGGGCGGCTATTGGACCGATCCGCCGCTGACCGACCGCTGGTGGTACCCCCTCTACGAGAAGATGGTCGAGCTCGATGTGCCGGCGATGGTGCATGTCAGCGCCTCCTGCAATCCCGCCTTCCACTTCACCGGGGCGCATTACATCAATGGCGACACCACCGCCTTCATGCAGTTCCTGACCTCCGACCTGTTCAAGGATTTCCCGACGCTCAAATTCATCATCCCGCATGGCGGTGGCGCCGTACCCTATCACTGGGGCCGCTATCGCGGCCTGGCGCAGGACATGAAGAAGCCGCCGCTACAAGAGCTGCTGCTCGGCAATGTCTATTTCGACACCTGCGTCTATCACCAGCCGGGCATCGACCTCTTGACCGAGGTGATCCCGGTCGAGAACATCCTCTTCGCGTCGGAGATGGTCGGCGCGGTGCGCGGCATCGATCCCGAGACCGGGCATCCCTTCGACGACACCAAGCGTTACATCGAGGCCGCCCCCGGCCTCAGCGCCGCCGACCGCGCCCAGATCTTCGCCGGCAATGCGCGACGGGTGTTCAGCCGGTTGAAGCTTTAGGAAGCCCTCCTCCCGCTAGCGGCGGCTCCGCGCTTTGCGGCGCGCCGCCGCGGCGCCGAGGAATGCGTCCATTTTCTGCCGCGGCTCTTCGCTCAGGAATGCCTCGGCGAAAGTAGCGATGCCGCGCTCGATCGCTTGCGACATCGGCAGCTCCTCCCAGTCGCGAATGAGGCGCTTCTGCAGCCGGATCGCTTTCGGGCCGCAGGCAAGGACGGCATCGAGGAGCTCGCCGACCGCGGCGTCGAGTTGCGCCGCCGGGACGCACCATTCGACGAGGCCCCAGCGCTCCGCCTCGCGCGCATCGATGGTCTCCGCGGTGAGCAACAGGCGGCGCGTGCGGCCCCAGCCGATGAGGCTCGGCAGCAGCGCCGCCTCGATGACCGAGGGGATGCCGACCCTCACCTCCGGCATGCCGAAGCGCGCATGCTCGCTGGCGATGCGCAGATCGCAGGCCGCGGCGATTTCAAGTCCGGCGCCGAGGGCATAGCCGTGGATGCGGGCTATCACCGGCACCGGCAGCTTGCGCAAGGCATCGCAGGCGCGGTGCAGTGCGGTGATGAAGGGCGCGGCGCTGTCGCGATCGAGCGTCGCCATGTCGCGAATATCGGCGCCGCCGATGAAGGCGCGCTCGCCGGCGCCGGTCAGCACCAGGGCGCGCAGCCGCTCGTCGCCGGCGAGCCCTTCGACCGTCGTGGCGAGTTCGTCGATAAGCGGGCGGTTGACGATGTTGAGCTTGCCGGGATGATCGACGACCAGCCGGGCGACGCGCCCCGCCTCGCCGCGCTCGAGGATGCTCAGCTCGAGACGCGGCCCGGACGTCGCGTCAGTCACGTTGAATGAGCTCGATCTTGTAGCCGTCGGGATCCTCGATGAAGGCGATGACGGTCGTGCCGAACTTCACCGGTCCCGGCGGCCGGGTGATCTTGACGCCTTCCTTGCCGAGCTTCTCGCAGGTGGCGTAGACGTCGCTGACGCCGATCGCGAGATGACCGAAGGCGCTGCCGAGCGCGTAGGGTTCTTTCTGGTCCCAATTGTAGGTGAGCTCGATCACCGTGCTGCTGTCCTCGGCGCCGTAGCCGAC
>JASHUO010000398.1 GCA_030039975.1 Alphaproteobacteria bacterium | reverse complement strand
CGACATCAACCGCGCGCGCGAGTGAACCCGCGACAAAGCTTCGCGTTGCGGGCGGGGCTCGGTTGTCGAGAAGTGAGCTTGCGGTTGCGAGAGCAACCGCTGACGCCCGCCCGCGACAACGCTTCGCGTTGCGCGGCGTTGCGCGGGGCTGGCCACGGTGGCGGGGCGATGCTAGGGTGCTCAAGCCGTCGCACCCCGATGGGAGAGACCGGGTTTCACCCCGGCGCCGAAGGAGCAACCGCCCCGGAAACTCTCAGGCGAAAGGACCGTCGGGGGAAGGGCACTCTGGAAAGCAGGCGCGCGCCTTTGGCGTCCGCCTCACCGAAGAGGTAAACCGGCCGTCCCGTGGGGGACCATCCGGCGAATCTTTCAGGTCCTGGGACAGAGGGGGCTTCCGGTCGCTGGCGCGACCCGGCGAAGCTTGCTCTCCAGAGGACCGATGGCCGAGACATCCCTTCATCGCACGCCGCTTCACGCCCTCCATCTGAGCCTCGGCGCCAAGATGGTCGAGTTCGCCGGCTATGAAATGCCGGTGCAATATGCCGCCGGCATCATGACGGAGCATCTGCATACCCGCAGCAAGGCGGGGCTTTTCGATGTCTCGCACATGGGCCAAGCGCGGCTCGAGGGCGAGGGCGCCGCGGCGGCGCTCGAGACGCTCGTGCCCGGCGACATCAAGAGCCTGGCGCCGGGGCGCATGCGCTACACACTTCTCACCAACGCGACGGGCGGCATTCTCGACGATCTGATGGTGACGGCGGCCGGCGATCATCTCTTTCTCGTCGTCAATGCCGGGCGCAAGCAACAGGATTTCGCGCATCTCGAGCGTCATCTCGCCGGCAAGGCGAAGCTCAGGCGGCTCGCCGATCGCGCGCTTCTGGCGCTGCAGGGGCCGGCGGCGGCTTCCGTGCTGGCCCGGCTCGCGCCCGCCGCGGCGGGCGCCTCCTTCATGAGCGGCGCGGCCCACAGCATCGACGGTCAGCCCTGCTTCGTGACCCGCTCGGGCTATACCGGCGAGGATGGGTTCGAGATTTCGGTGCCGGCCGAGGCGGCGGAGCGCCTGGCGCGCCGGTTGTTGCAGGAACCGGAGGTCCTACCCGTGGGCTTGGGGGCGCGCGACTCGCTGCGGCTCGAGGCCGGCCTCTGTCTTTACGGTCACGATATCGACGAGATCACCACGGTGATCGAGGCCGATCTCGCCTGGACCGTCCAGAAGCGACGCCGCGCCGAGGGCGGTTTCCCCGGCGCTGCCGTCATCCTGCGCGAACTCGCTGCGGGCGCGGCGAGGAAGCGCGTCGGCATCCGCCCGGAAGGGCGGGCGCCGGCGCGTGAAGGAACGCCGATCATTGCGCTCGACGGCGCGCCCTTGGGGCGCATTACCAGCGGCGGCTTCGGCCCATCGGCCGATGGGCCGATCGCCATGGGCTATGTCGCGGCGTCGCAAGCCGCGCTCGGCACGCCGCTGAAGCTCATGGTGCGCGGCACGCCGCGGCCGGCGCGCATCGAGCCGCTGCCCTTCGTTCCCCATCGCTATCACCGCGGCTGAGTCCGCGCGCAACCAGAGACGACGAGGACGCCATGGCCACCGTCAAATACACCAAAGACCACGAATGGATTCGCATCGAAGGCGACGTCGCCGTGGTCGGCATCACCGATTACGCCCAGACGCAGCTCGGCGACGTCGTCTATGTCGAACTGCCAGAGCTTGGCCGCCGCGTCGAGCAAGGCAAGGAGGCGGCCGTCGTCGAATCGGTGAAGGCCGCGAGCGAGGTCTATGCGCCGATCTCGGGCGAGGTGCTCGCGGTCAACGACGCGCTTTCGGGCGAGCCCGGCAAGGTCAACGCCGATCCGATGGGCGAAGGCTGGTTCCTGAAGCTGCGCATCGCCGATACGAAGCAGCTCGACGGACTGATGGACGAAGCCGCCTACAACGCCTTCGTCGAGGGCCTGCACTGATGCGCTATCTGCCGCTCACCGACAACGATCGCCGCGCGATGCTCGGCGCCATCGGCGCCGACTCGCTCGAGGCGCTGTTTCGCGACGTGCCGCGCTCGGTCTGGCTCGACCGGCCGCTCGAACTGCCGCGCGCCCTGGGCGAGATCGAGGTCGAGCGGGCGCTGACCGGGCTCGCCGCGAAGAACGTGCCGCTCTCCTCGGTGCCGAGCTTCCTCGGCTGCGGCGTCTATCGTCACCATGTACCGGCCGCGGTCGACCATCTGATCCAGCGCGGCGAGTTCCTGACGTCCTACACGCCCTATCAGCCGGAGGTCTCGCAAGGCACGTTGCAGTCGATGTTCGAGTTCCAGACCCAGGTGGCGCTGATCACCGCGATGGATGTCGCCAATGCCTCGATGTATGACGGCGCCACCGCCTGCGCCGAAGCGGTGATGATGGCCAACCGCGTGACGCGCCGGAAAAAGGCAATCCTCGCTGGCGATCTCCATCCGCATTACCGCGAGACCACCGCGACCTATGCGCGCTTCGGCGATTTCACCGTGGTGGAGCGCCCGGCCAATCCTGCGGCCGAGGACGATCTCGCGGCGCTCGTCGACGGCGAGACCGCGTCGGTCGTCGTGCAAAATCCCGGTGCCTTCGGCCATGTCCGCGATTTCTCGGCGCTCGCCGAGGCCTGTCATCGCGTCGGCGCGTTGCTCATCGTGGTCGTCACCGAGGCAGTGTCGCTGGGCCTCGTCAAGCCACCTGGCGAGATGGGTGCCGACATCGTCGCCGCCGAGGGCCAGTCGCTCGGCAACGCGCCGAGCTTCGGCGGCCCGCATCTCGGACTCTTCGCCACGCGCGAGAAATTGGTCCGCCAGATGCCGGGCCGGCTGGTCGGCGAGACGGTCGATGCCGAAGGACGGCGCGGCTATGTGCTCACGCTCTCGACGCGCGAGCAGCATATCCGGCGCGAGAAGGCGACGAGCAACATCTGCACCAATTCCGGCCTGTGTGCTCTTGCCTTCACCATCCATCTGGCGCTGCTCGGCGAAGCGGGGTTCACCCGGCTCGCTGCGCTCAATCACGCGCACGCGGTTGCGCTCGCCGATCGGCTGTCGGCGCTGCCGGGCGTCCGGGTGTTGACCGACCGCTTCTTCAACGAATTGACCATCCGCCTGCCGCGGCCGGCGGCGGCGGTGGTCGAGACGCTCGCGGCGCACGGCCTCCTCGCCGGGGTGCCGGCGAGCCGCCTCTGGCCCGAGCGCCGGGATTTGGCCGATCTGCTGATCCTCGCCGCCACCGAGCTCACCACCGAGGAAGACATCGCCGCGCTCGCGGCGGGTCTCGGCGCGGTGCTCCAATGAGCGAATGGAGCAAGGCGATCAGCGGCTTCGCGCGCGATGCCGCACCGGAGGCGACGATCAGCGGCAATCGCGGGCTGCGGCTCGAGGATCCGCTGCTTTTCGAGCAGGACGAGCCGGGGCGTTCCGGCGTCGACCTGCCCGAGCCGCCGGCAGTGGATCGCCTCGGCGCGCTGCGGCGAGAGGGTCCGATCGGCCTGCCGGGTCTCAGCGAACCGCAAGTGGTGCGCCACTACATGCGGGCGTCACAGAAGAACTATGGCATCGATATGGGGCTCTACCCGCTCGGCTCCTGCACCATGAAGCACAATCCGCGCCTCAACGAGAAGCTGGCGCGGCTGCCGGGCTTTGCCGACATCCATCCGCTGCAGCCGCAATCGACGGTGACCGGCGCGCTCGAGCTCATCGACACTTTGGCGCGCTGGCTCAAGGAACTCACCGGGATGCCGGCGGTGGCGATGAGCCCGGCGGCCGGGGCGCATGGCGAGCTCTGCGGCATGATGTGCATCCGCGCCGCGATCGAGGCGCGCGGCGAGCGGCGTCAGCGCGTGCTCGTGCCGGAATCGGCGCATGGCACCAACCCCGCGACCGCGGCGGCTTGCGGCTACGCCGTCGATCCCATCCCGGCCAATGCGCGCGGCCGCGTCGATCTCACCGCGCTGAAGGAGAAGCTCGGGCCCGATGTCGCGGCCATCATGCTCACCAATCCCAATACCTGCGGGCTGTTCGAGGACGAGATCCTCGCCATCGCCGAGGCGGTGCATGCGGCGGGCGCGTTCTTCTATTGTGACGGCGCCAATTTCAACGCGCTGGTCGGCCGCGTCCGGCCCGGCGATCTCGGCATCGACTGCATGCATCTCAACCTGCACAAGACCTTCTCGACGCCGCATGGCGGCGGCGGGCCGGGCTCGGGGCCGGTGGTGCTCGCCGCGAGCCTGGCGCCCTTCGCGCCGCTCCCTTGGCTGGTTCATGACGGCGGAGGGTTGCGCCTCATCGAGCAGGCGGCGGGACCGGCGGCGCGGGCAATCGGCCGGATCAAGGGTTTCCACGGCCAGATGGGCATGTTCGTGCGAGCGCTCGCCTATATCGTGAGCCACGGTTCGGACGGCCTGCGCCAGCTCTCGGGCGACGCCGTGCTGAACGCCAACTATCTCCTGGCGCGGCTGGGCGACCGCCTCACCGCCTCCTATCCCGGCCCCTGTATGCATGAGGTGCTGTTCGACGACCGCTTCCTGCGCGACAGCGGCGGCGTCACCACGCTCGATTTCGCCAAAGCGCTGGTCGATGAGGGGTTCCACCCCATGACCATGTACTTCCCGCTGGTCGTCCATGGCGCGCTGCTGATGGAGCCGACGGAGAGCGAGAGCAAGGCATCGCTCGATCGC
This sequence comes from Alphaproteobacteria bacterium, assembly GCA_030039975.1. GTDB lineage: Bacteria > Pseudomonadota > Alphaproteobacteria > ATCC43930 > CGMCC-115725 > DAHUYF01. The sequence continues at coordinate 18,243 of JASHUO010000398.1, read as the reverse complement.
TTCATCGAGGTGGTTCGGGGGCTGGCCGAGCGGGCTAGGGCGGGCGCCGCCGCGTCCTTCCATGCGGCGCCCCGCTTCACCCCGCGCCGGCGTCTCGACGAGACGGCGGCGGCTCGTAAGCCGGTGCTGCGCTGGCGAAAGCCGGCGGCGACGACGCGGGAGGCGGCGGAGTAGAGGGAACCGGCGCTCAGCGCCGGGTCTTGTCGGCGATATCCGGCTCGGCCTCGGCGATGCGTTGCTGCGCCTCGCTGAGAAGTTTGCGCAATTTGCCGGGATCGACGCCATCGCTCGCCATGATCACCTGGGTCAGGGGATCCTCGAGCATTTGAGAGAGCGGCGGCTCGCAATGAAAGTATCCCATGTCCAGCTCCTGTCGCTCCCCTTGATGGGTTATACGGGCGATCGGCGCGGTTTATTCCCTGGCGCGCGCAGGTTTTTTCACCTGCGCTGAGCGTGGCACGCCGGCGCTGCGCCGCGAACGACAATTCGCTAGCATTATCCGGATGTAGCGGATGGCGGCATGAGGGGCAGGGCTTCAGGCGGGCAGACAGCGATGGGGCGCGGCGCGAGCGACAAGGCCGGGCGCGGCCGGGCGCGCGTCTTCTCCATCTCGGGGCGTCCCGATCCACGCCGTCGGCTCATCCAGCGCCGGGCCGACCCCCATCTCGATCTCTATTTTGGTCTCCTGACCATGCCGTGGAGCGGCTTCTTCGGCGTGCTCGCGGTGTTCTATTTTGCTTTCAACGTCGCTTTCGCCCTGCTCTACCTGGTCACCGGCGACGGCATCGGCAACGCCCGGCCGGGCGCCTTTGCCGATGCCTTCTTCTTCAGCGTCCAGACCATGGCCACGATCGGCTATGGCCAGATGTACCCGCAATCGCTCGCCGCCAATCTGCTGGTCTGCCTCGAAGTACTGCTGGGCATGAGCGGGCTGGCGCTGGCCACCGGCGTCATCTTTGCCCGCTTCTCCCGGCCGACCGCGCGGGTCCTCTTCAGCCACGTCGCCGTCATCGCCCCGCACAACGGGGTGCCGACCCTGATGTTCCGCGCCGCCAACCAGCGGCGCAAAAATCAGATCCTCGAAGCGCAGGTAAGCGTGGCGCTGTTGCGCGACGAAGACACCGGCGAGGGAATAACCATGCGGCGCTTCCACGATCTGCCGCTGGTGCGCGCGCGCACGCCGATGTTCTCGCTGACCTGGATGGTGATGCACCCGATCGACGAGAAAAGCCCGCTGCATGGCGCGACGACGGAAACGCTTGCCGCGCAAAGCGCCGAAATCGTCGTCGCCTTGGTCGGTCTCGACGCCACCGTCTCGCAGACCGTGCAGGCGCGGTACTCCTATTTCGCCAGCGAGATCTTTTGGAACCGGCGTTTCGCCGACATCATCAGCCGCGGCGCGGACGGCAGCCGGATTATCGACTACGGCCGCTTCCACGACCTTGCCGAACTCGGGCCCGACGCCAGGCCGAGCGCCGCGGCAGCGGAGCGCGGCCGCGATTGACAAGCGCCGGGGCCGGCCCTTTGAATGCCGCGCCCTCTGAGCCGCGCCTTGGGGACCGTTGGTATGATTGCTCGTCTCGTCTTCTGTCTCGTTCTCGCCGGCCTCGCCGCGCCCGATGCCGCACGCGCCGCCGAGGACAAGGTCCTCAACATCTACAACTGGTCCGACTACATCGCGGCGGACACCGTGTCGCGCTTTGAGGCGGAAACCGGCATCAAGGTTAACTACGACGTCTACGATGCGAACGAGACGCTCGAGACCAAACTGATGGCGGGTGAGTCCGGCTATGATCTCGTCGTCCCCTCGGCGATGCCGTTCCTGGCGCGCGAGATCGCAGCGGGGGCGCTGCAGAAGGTCGACAAGACGAAGCTCGCCAATTACGGCAATCTCGATCCGCAGATCCTGAGCTTCGTCGCAGCCGCCGATCCCGGGAACCAATATGGGGTGCCCTATCTCTGGGGCACCACCGGCATCGGCTACAACCCGGCGATGGTGAAAACCGCGCTGGGTCCCGAAGCGCCGACCGACAGTCTGAAACTCATCTTCGATCCCGCCAACGCCAAGAAGCTCGCATCCTGCGGCATCTCGCTGCTCGACACGCCGCAGGAGATCTTTCCGGCGGCGCTGGCTTTTCTCGGTGCGGAGCCGATGAGCCAAACGCCGCCGGATCTCGACCGCGCCGCGGCGGCGGTGCTGGCCATCCGGCCCTTCATTCGCAAGTTCAACTCGTCGGAGTACATCAACGATCTCGCCAATGGCGATCTCTGCGTCGCTTTCGGCTATTCCGGCGATGTGATCCAGGCGAAGAACCGGGCCGCCGAAGCAAAGAACGGCGTCGTCGTCGCCTATTCCATCCCGAAGGAAGGGGCGATGATCTGGGTCGATACCATGGCGATCCCCAAGGATGCGCCGCATCCGGAGAACGCGCTGCGCTTCATCGACTTCATCCTCCGGCCGGAGATCATCGCCGCGATCAGCAACACCGTCGCCTACGCCAATCCCAATCTCCGTGCCACGCCCCTGGTCCGTGCGGAGATCCGCGACAATCCCGGCATCTACCCGCCGCCGGACGTGCGCAAGCGGCTGTTCTTCGACAAGCTGGCGACGCCGCAATACGACCGGCTGCGCACCCGCGCCTGGACCAAGGTCAAGACCGGCACGTGAGCTCGCCCGAGCCGGAGAGGTCGGCGAAAGCGGCCTCCTATCTGCGCATCGAAGGGGTGGGGAAGCGCTTCGCGCCGGGGGCCGCGGCGGCAGTCGACGGCGTCTCGCTCGACATCGCCGCCGGCGAGTTCTTCGCGCTGCTCGGTCCCTCCGGCTGCGGCAAGACGACGCTGTTGCGCCTTCTCGCCGGTTTCGAGACGCCGGACGCGGGACGCATCCTCATCGACGGCGTCGACATGGCCGGCGTGCCGCCCTATCGCCGCCCGGTCAACATGATGTTCCAATCCTATGCGCTCTTCCCGCATATGACGGCGGCGGAGAACGTGGGATTCGGATTGCGGCAGGACGGCCTGCCTAAAGCCGAGATCGCCGCGCGCGTCGCCGCCATGCTCGACCTCGTCAAGCTCGGACCGCTCGCGCGGCGCAAGCCGCATCAGCTCTCCGGCGGCGAGCGGCAGCGCGTCGCCCTGGCGCGCGCGCTGGCACAGGAGCCGAAGCTCGTCCTGCTCGACGAGCCGCTGGCAGCGCTCGACCGCAAGCTGCGCGAGGAGACGCGCTTCGAGCTCGTGCGCATCCAGCAGCGCGTCGGCGTCACTTTCCTGATGGTGACGCATGATCAGGAAGAGGCGATGAGCATGGCGTCCCGCATCGCTGTCATGTCGGACGGGCGCATCGTCCAGCTCGGCACGCCGCAGCAGATCTATGAAGAGCCGGCAAGCCGTTTCGTCGCCGACTTCATCGGCGCCGTCAATCTCTTCGCCGGACGCGTCGCCGGCGCCGCGGCAGGCTTCCTCCAGGTCGATAGCGCCGAGGCCGGCACCACGCTCGTCGTCGAGCACGCGCCCCTTCCCGCCGGCAGCGAGGTCGCCATCGCGGTGCGGCCGGAAAAGATCACCTTGGCGCCGGCCTCCACCGCGCCGAACCGGCTCGTCGGACGGGTGCGCGGCGCCGCCTATCGCGGCGAAGCCTCGACCTACGAGGTCGAGCTCGCCGGCGGCAAGCTGCTGCGCGTGACCTTGCCCAATACCGGGCGCCGGACGGAGGGCTACGCGACCGGGCAGGGAGTGATGCTGGCCTTCGCACCGGCCGCGGCCGTGGTGTTGCCGCCATGAGCGCCGCGCTGCGCCGGCGCGCCGTTCTAGCGCTGCCTTACGCCTGGCTGGTGCTGTTCTTCCTGGTGCCGTTCCTGATCTCGCTCAAGATCAGCGTCGCCGAATCGGTGATCGGCATTCCGCCCTATTCGGCGCTGATCGATACCGCCGGCGGCAGCTGGGGGCTCGATCTCAGCGGCGAAAGCTATCGCCGCCTTTTCACCGACGACCTCTATGCCGTTGCCTATCTCAACGCCATCAAATTCGCGGCCGTCTCGACGGTCTTCTGCCTGCTGCTTGGATATCCGCTGGCCTATGGCATCGTGCGGGCGCCGCGCCGCTTCCGCAGCCTGTTGCTGTTGCTGGTGATCCTGCCGTTCTGGACCAGCTTTCTCATCCGCGTCTATGCCTGGATCGGCCTGTTGAAGGAGAACGGGCTCATCAACAATGTGCTGCTCACCCTCGGGCTCATCCATCAGCCGCTGATCCTCCTCAACAACGCTTTCGCCGTCTATGTCGGCATCGTCTACTCCTACCTGCCGTTCATGGTGCTGCCGCTTTACGCCCAACTCGAAAAGCTCGACCCGGCACTGCTCGAGGCCGCGGCCGATCTAGGCTGCCGGCCCTGGCGGGCCTTTCTCCGGGTGACCTTGCCGTTGTCCATGCCGGGCATTGCCGCCGGCGCCCTGCTCGTCTTCATCCCGGCGGTGGGCGAGTTCGTGATCCCGTCGCTGCTCGGCGGCCCCGACACGCTGATGATCGGCAAGGTGCTGTGGGACGAGTTCTTCGCCAATCACGACTGGCCGATGGCCAGCGCCGTTGCCGTCGCCATGCTGGTGCTGTTGTTGCTGCCGATGGGCCTCATCCGCCGTCTGCTGCAGGGAGAGACGGCGTGACCCATCGGCTTTCTCCGTTTCTCGCGGTCATGATGGCGGTGGGCTATGCCTTCCTTTATGGCCCCATCGCTTCGCTCGTCGCCTATTCCTTCAACGCCTCGCGCCTGGTGACGGTCTGGGCCGGGTTCTCGACGCATTGGTATGTCGAGCTCATGCACAACGAGGCGATTCAGCACGCGGCGCTGATCAGCCTAGAGATCGCGGTCACCGCCGCCAGTGGCGCGCTGCTGCTCGGCACGATGGCCGGCTACGCGCTGCAGCGCTACCGGCGCTTCCGCGGCCGGGCGCTGTTCGGCACGCTCGTCACCGCACCGCTCGTCATGCCCGAGGTCATCACCGGGCTCTCGCTCCTGCTGCTCTTCGTCGCGCTGGAGCAGGCGATCGGCTGGCCGCGGGGGCGCGGCATCCTCACCATCGCCGCCGCACATATCACCCTCGGGACCGCCTATGTCGCTGTCGTGGTCGAGGCGCGGCTCGCCGCGTTCGACCGGTCGCTCGAAGAGGCGGCGCTCGACCTCGGCGCGCGCCCTTTCAAGGTCTTCCTGGTCATCACCCTGCCGCTCATCGCGCCGGCGCTGGCGGCGGGCTGGTTGCTCGCCTTCACCCTCTCGCTGGACGATCTCGTCATCGCCAGCTTCACCTCCGGCCCGTCCTCGACGACCTTGCCGATGGTGATCTTTTCCAGCATTCGTCTCGGAGTCAGCCCGCAGATCAACGCACTGGCGACGCTCTTCCTCGTCACCGTGGCGGTACTGGTGACGGGCGCGGGACGGCTGATGCGGACGCGCGACGGCGGGCGCTGAGCTCCTTCAGGAGTCGTAGCTGACCACCGAGGTGAAGGGGACGTCGATCCGGTTGCGACCGTTGAGAAAGGACAGCTCGATGATGCAGGCCGCGGCAAGTACTTCGCCGCCGACCATGCGGCAGAGGCGGATGGCCGCGTTGAGCGTCCCGCCGGTCGCCAACAGATCGTCGAGCACAATCACGCGTTGACCCGGTTTGATGGCATCCGCCTGGATCTCGATCGTGTCGCTGCCGTATTCGAGGTCGTAGGTGAAGGGAATCGTCGTTCCCGGCAGCTTGCCTTTCTTGCGCACCATGGCGAAGCCGCAGCCGAGGCTATAGGCGAGCGGCGCCGACACCAGGAAGCCGCGCGATTCGATGCCGACCAAAAGCTCCGGCTGATAGGAGCGCAGCGCCGCGTCGAGCCGTTCGACCGTTGCCTGCCATGCTTCGGCATGCGCCAGCAATGTCGAGATGTCGTAGAAGAGGATCCCGGGCTTGGGGAAATCAGGAATCCCCCGGATATGCTGCTTCAGATCCATGCGGCGCTCCAAAGGGGTTCTGCGTCGGGCGCCCACTCTAGCCAAGTGCGTGCCGGGAACCAAACCGGGGGTGGCTAAAAGCGGCATTTCGTCCGGACATGGCTGTGCGTGTAGACTGCTCCGCCATGCCGTCCGCTGAAGCCAGCTTCGATCTCCGGACCGAGGGCGATGCGCTCGTGCTGCGCGCCGCCGGGCGCTGGCTCATCGCCAGCGCCGCGGCGCTCGACCACGCCCTCGGCCGACTCGCCGAGATCGCGCCGGGCACGCGGCTGCGCATCGACCTGGCCGGGCTGGAGCGGCTCGATACAGTCGGCGCCTGGCTGCTGCTGCGCACCGCTCGCACGCTTGAGGCGCAGGGCGTCGTCGCCAGCATCGAGAATGTCGCGCCCGGTTTCGCTCCGCTCCTCGACCAGGTCGCCAAGGGCGAACCGGCCCCGCTGCCCGCCCTCCCGCCCGAGAGCTTCGCCGATCGGCTCGTCGACATCCTCGCGGCGATCGGCGAGCGGACGTTCGGGGCAGGGGCTGAAATCCGCGAGCTCGTCGGCTTCTTCGGATTGGTCATGGTGACGGCGCTGCGCACTCTGCGCCATCCGTCCCGGTTCCGCGCGGCCGCGCTGGTGACGCAGATGGACCGCAGCGGCGTCGGCGCGCTGCCGATCGTCGGTCTTCTCTCGTTCCTCATCGGCATCGTCATCGCATTCCAGGGCGCCGACCAGCTGCGCCGCTTCGGCGCCGAGATCTTCACCGTAAATCTGCTTGCCGTCGGTATCCTCCGCGAGCTCGGCGTGCTCATCACCGCGATTATCGTCGCCGGCCGATCCGGCAGCGCTTTCACCGCGGAGATCGGCGCCATGGAGGTGAACGAGGAGGTCGACGCCATGCGCACGCTCGGCCTCGACCCGGTCGAGCTGCTGGTGCTGCCGCGCCTCGTCGGCCTGGTCCTCGTCCTCCCCTTGCTCGCGGCCTATGCCGATTTCATGGCGCTGGTCGGTGGCGCCCTCATGTCCTGGGTCTCGCTCGGCGTAACGCCGCCCTTCTTCGTGCAGCAGCTGCACCAGGCGGTCGGCGAATGGACCTTCTGGGTCGGCATCTTGAAGGCGCCGTTCTTTGCTGCCACCATTGCTCTCGTCGGCTGCCGTGCCGGCTTCCATGTATCCCGCAGCGCCGAGAGCGTCGGCCGGCTCACCACCCTGTCCGTCGTCCGCTCGATCTTTCTGGTCATCATCATCGATGCCCTCTTCTCCGTCCTCTACTCCCGGCTCGGCATCTGACCGGCCGATGGTCCGCGTGCGCGGGCTCAGGACCCGGGTCGGCGGGCGGGTGCTGCACGACAATCTCGAGTTCGACCTGAGGCATGGCGAGGTACTGGGCGTGGTCGGCGGTTCCGGTAGCGGCAAATCGGTGTTGCTGCGCACCGTCATCGGCCTGATCGAGCCCGAGGTGGGCGACATCGAGGTCTTCGGCGAGGACTGGCGCCGGCTCGACGATGCCGGGCGCCGCGTGCTCGAAGCGCAATGGGGCGTGCTTTTCCAGGACGGCGCGCTGTTCAGCTCGCTCACCGCGGCCCAGAACATCGCCCTGCCGCTGCGCGAGCAGCTACAGCTGCAGCCGCCGTTGCTCGACGAGGTGACGCAGCTGAAGCTCAGCCTTGTCGGCCTTCCCGGCGATACCAGCGCCAAATATCCTGCCGAGCTTTCCGGCGGCATGAGGAAGCGGGCCGGGCTGGCGCGTGCTCTCGCCCTCGACCCGCAGCTTCTCTTCCTCGACGAGCCCACCGCCGGCCTCGATCCCATCGCCGCCGGAGCTTTCGATGAGCTGATCCGCGATCTGCGCGCGAGTCTCGGCCTCACCGTCTTCATGGTGACGCACGATCTCGACAGCCTCATCGCGATCTGCGACCGGGTCGCGGTGCTGGTCGACAAGCGGCTGATAATCGGCACAATAGCCGAGCTTCTGCGCGATCCCCATCCCTGGATCCAGGCGTATTTCCGGGGGCCGCGGGGGCGCGCAGCATTGGCCGGGTTGAACGGGCAGGCCGTCGGATAGAGGATGGAAACGCGCGCAAATTACGTTGCCGTCGGCGCCTTCGTGCTGGTCATGCTGGTCGGCGTCCTGGTCGCCGCGCTGTGGATCGCCGGCATCGAGTTCAACCGCGAGCGCACCTTCTACGACATCTATTTCACCGGCTCGGTGACCGGCCTCTCGCTCGGCTCCGAGGTGAGCTACAACGGCATTCGCATCGGTCGCGTCGAGGAAATTCGCATCGACCCGCAGAACCTGGGACGGGTGCGCGTCACCATCGAGCTTGATCAGTCGGCGCTGATCAAGACGGATGCCGTCGCCTCGCTCGAAGTGCAAGGCCTGACCGGCACCGCCTATATCGAGATCAGCGGCGGCAGCCAGAATGCGCCGCCGCTCGAGGCGACGGCGGGCCAGCGCTATCCCGTCATCGCCTCGCGTCCCTCGGGGCTGCAGCAGGTCTTCGCCAGCGCGCCTGAAGTGCTGGCGCGCCTCAGCGAGGTCGCCGACAAGCTTTCCGACATTCTTGACGCGCGCAATCGCGCCGCCATCGCCGAGACGCTGGACAATATCCGGCGCGTCACCGGCGCCGCTGCCGCCCATGCGGATGATCTCGGCAACGCGATGGGCGATACGGCGGCGGCGATGCGCGACCTGCACAGCACGCTCGACACCGCCAATGCGACGCTGCTCGATCTGCGCCAGCTCGTTGGCAGCCAGGGCGCGGCACCCGCCGCGCTGCAGAGCATCGATCAGGCCTCGCGCAAGCTCGACAAGCTCGCCTCCGATCTCGACGGGGTGGTGCAGGAGACCCGTCCGCCCTTGCGCGATTTCAGCCAGCGAGGGCTCCCCCAGTTGAGCCAGCTGCTCATCGACGCCCGCACCCTGGTCGCCGAGCTGACGCGGCTCACCGAGCAGATCGAGCGCAATCCCTCGCAACTCCTCCTCGGCGGCGACCGCCGCAAGGGCTACCAGCCGCAATGAGACAGCCGCAATGAGACACGTGACGCGCCGCCTCCTCCTGGTGGGGCTCGCCGCGACGCCGGCGGCCTGCGGCGGCCTGCTGCCGGCGGCGCCCCCGCCACCCAAGCTCTTCACGCTGACGCCGGTGCCGCAGTTCCCGCCCGGCACCCCCGTCTCCTGGCAGCTCCTCGTCGACACCCCCGTGAGCACTGCCGCACTCGATACCGAGCGCATCGCCTTGAAGCGCAGCCCGATCACGGTCGATTATTTCGCCGACGCCGCCTGGACCGACCGCGCCCCCGCGATGGTGCAGGCGCTCATCGTCCAATCCTTCGAGAATTCCGGCCGCATCCCGGCGATTGCACGCGAATCGCTGGCCTTGCGCGCCGACTACGTGCTGCAGCTGGAGCTGCGGCATTTCGAGGCGGATTACCAAGGCGCCGCCGCGCCAGAAGTGCAGGTGCAGATCGCCGCCCGGCTGGTCAAGATGCCGGACCGCGCCATCATCGCCGAGCGCACGTTCGACGCTTCGGCAAAGGCGGCCGAGAACCGCACCCCCGAGATCGTCGAGGCCTTCAATTCTGCATTTCATCAGGTGACCCGCGAGATGGTGGGGTGGACGCTCGCCGCCGCCCGCTGAAGCCTTGCCAGCCTCGCCGGCCCCTGAGATAGATAAGGAGTTAAAGGGGGTCGGCGAATGCAGAATCTTTCCCACCTCGGTCGCGCCGAGCTCGAAGCCATGGCGGCGGCAGGCGATGAGGTGCTGGAGTGCCGGCGGGTGCTGGCGCAGAGTGGCGACACGATCCTCGGCGACTTGCTGCGCGGCGCGGACGGCGTCGTCGAGTGGAACCACTATCCCGAGGGCGACGTCTACGACCCGCTGTCGCATGCCCAGTATTTTTACCATGCGCATCCGCCGGGGCAGCGCGTCGACCCTGAGCACGGGCATTTCCACACCTTCCTGCGGCCGCGCGGCATGGCGCCGGGGACGCGGCCGCTGATCATGCCCGAGCTCGCCATCGCCGATGCACCCTCGGCGCCGGTGGCGCCGCCGGTCCCGCAGCCCAATCAGGGCGCCGACAATGACGAGCTGAGCCATCTTGTAGCCATCGCCGTGAGCGAGACCGGAGAGCCGGTGCGGCTCTTCACCACCAACCGGTGGGTCACCGGTGAGACCTGGTATGCCGCGGCCGACGTCGCCGCGATGCTCGACCGCTTCGTCATCGACCTGGCGCGACCGTCCTGGCCGCTGAACCGCTGGCTCAGCGCCATGTTCCGTCTGTTCCGCCCGCAAATGGTGGCGCTCGTCCATGCCCGCGACGCAGCGGTCATGTCGTTCCGCCGCCGCAGGCGCGGCAAGGTGCACGTCTTCGAGGATCGCCGGCTCGAGGTCCCCTCCACGGTCGAGATCGACGTCGACGAGCAGATCCGCCGTGTGGCGGTCGCCTTGAAGCAGGTCGCCTGACGCAGGGGATAACCCGAATTGCTCATACCGGGTTAATCCGCCGCTAACCATGCCCTGTAACAGGACTTAATCAAACGTTAGGCCTCACGCGGCATGATAGCGCGCCAGCCGATGTGGTCTCATCGGCCCAGCGAGGTACGTCCGGTCCCATGACGAATTCGCTCTCCAAGTCCGACGTCGAGCGCCTGTTGACGGATCCCTCCGCGGACACGCGGGCCGTGATCGCCGCCAAGGTGGCAGAGCAGGTCGGGAGCCCGGCGCTTTCGGCCGAGGAGCGCGCCATCGCCGAAGACATCCTCCGTGTCCTCACCCGCGACGCGGCGCTGCGCGTGCGCCAGGCGCTGGCCGATCAGCTCAAGGAGAGCCACACCGTGCCGCGCGACGTGGCCATGGCCCTGGCTCACGACGTCGATGCGGTGTCGGTGCCGATCCTGACGCACTCCATGGTGCTGACCGACGCAGATCTCGTCGAGATCATCCGCTGCAGCGGCGGGTCCAAGCAGGCGGCGATTGCCGCGCGCCAGCATGTCTCAGCCGCCGTCGCCGATGCCATCGTCGCCGCCGATGAACCCACCGCCGTCGCCACGCTCGTCGGCAATAGCGGCGCCGAGCTCAGGGAAGATACGCTGCAACAAGTGCTCGACCGTCACGGCGCCGATGACAGCATCAAGGAGCCGATGGCGCGCCGCGCCCAGCTGCCGGTGACCGTGTTGGAACGGCTGGTCACGGCGGCCTCTGCCGGCATTCGCGAGATCCTGTCGAAGCGCAGCGACCTGCCGACCCACCTCGCCAGCGATCTCGTGCTCAACACGCGCGAACGCGCCACCGCGACCCTGCTGTCGCCGACCTCGCCGGCGACCGAAGCGCTGCAACTGGCGCAGCACCTGCAGCGCAGCGGGCGCATGACGCCCTCCCTGATCATCCGCGCCATTTGTCTCGGCGACATCGCTTTCGTCGAGGCCGCTTTCGCCGTCCTCGCCGATATTCCCGTGCACAATGCGCGGCTGCTCCTGCACGATGCCGGACCGCTGGGCTTCAAGGCGGTCTATGAGCGCTGCCGCCTGCCGACCGAGTTCTTCGAGCTGTTCCGGATCGGCCTCATCGTCGCGCAGCAGACCGGCTTCGACGGCGGCGAGAACGATCGCGAGCGCCATCGCCGTCGCACCCTCGAGCGCATCCTGACGCAATACGAGAATATCGGCGCCGAGGACCTCGACTATCTCCTCGGCAAGCTCCGCGCCGCTGCCGCCGCGGCCTGAGCGGCGTCGGGCTAGACGAGGCCGCGCTGCGCCATCTGCCGGCAGAGCACGTGGTGGCGCAGGCTCTGCGTGGCGAACTGATAGCGCAAGCCGCCCGGACCGACCATGCGCCGCAGCATGCTGCCGCGCTCCGACTCGGTCAGTTTCTTGAGCGGGTACTGGAGCGCGAGCAGCGACAGCGCCTCGGGGTTGGTCTGCGCTGCCGCGGCGGCGACATCCGCCGCCGTGAAGTTGCCGAACTCGTCGGTGCGGCAGCGGGCCGCATAGAAGAGCACGTCGCGGAAGGACGCGTTCTCGTGTGGACCGACGGCGAGATCATACGCTTCCTTGACGCGCGCCTCGGCCTCCTCGGCGGAGCGCTCGATGGCATAGCGCAGATCCTCGCGCTCGATTCGGCTCGATTGCCGCCGCGTCGCATTGCGCGCGGCGAAGAGGGCGAGGAGATGCGCGTGGTAGGGCAGACCCTGCGCCAGGTCGATGAGCGATTGGCGCGTCCAGGGATCGAAGCTGAGGCCTGATTTCTCCTCGCCGACGGCGATGATGCCGTCGAGCTCGCGCCGCGTCATCAAGGGCATCGGCACGGTGACCATCGTGCGCTGGAGCGAGGGATGCTTGCCGAGGAGCTGGCCGACATTTTCGGCGACGCCGATGATCAGCAGCGTCACCGACACGTTGGCGTCGGACAGGTGCTTCAACAGCTCCGCGAGCTTGGCCTTGGTATCCTCCTCGGTCACCCGATCATATTCGTCGACGATCAGGATCAGATGCTTCTCATAGACGCGCTCGAACAGCTGCACGATCTCGCCGACGCTGCAACGCCCGGGCAGCAGCTGGTCGAAATTGTCGATGCCGGCCCGGCTGGTGGCGCCGACGCCGTCCGGGAGCAGGCTCGCCGGCATGCGCCGCAAGAAACCGCGGAAAATGTCCTCGAAGGTGAGCTCGGAGCTGCAGGCAAAGCGCAGCACCATGTAGCCGGCTTCCTCGGCCTTGACCGCGAGCACGTTGGCGAGCGACGTCTTGCCGCTGCCGCGCTCGCCATAGACCATGACGTGCGCGCGCTCCTCCTCGATCGCGGCGATGATGCGCTGCAGCTGCTTGAAGCGCCCGGAGAACAGGGCGGTACCGTGCTTGGGCCGCGTCGGCGTGAACGCGTCGCGCAGCAAGGCGCTGGTGCGTCCGCCATCGGGGAGCGTCGGTCGGTTCCGCTTCCACGAGATGCCGGGCGCAGCAAGGGTGAACGCGGCCTGCTCGGCGACGCCGCCGGCGGTGGCCGTCGGCGAGGGAGCGCTGGCGGGCACGGGCGGATCACTCTCCGCCTTGGTCTCGGCCGCCGGCCTGGGTTGCGGGACCGGTTTTGCTTCGGGCGGCTCGGCGACCGGTCGCGGACCGGGGACGAGCTGCGCCGCGCCGCGCCGCAAGGCGAAGGGCGAGGGTAGGACAGACATCGCGCCCTGTGCCGCGGCTCGCGCATCGAACCGGCGTTGCGGTTCGACGCTACGGACGATCTCGGGGCGGACGGCAAAAGCGTTGCGATCGAGGGTCATCCCCTCGCGGCGCGGCATGGGCGTGTGCGGCGGCGGCACGGGCCCACGCTTCTCCACCATGATCGGCGCCTTGTGCTCGGCGGGCGGTTCGGCCTCGCGCAGCAGCGTCGCGGCGCGGCCAAGATCGAGGATGCCGTCGCTGCTGAAGGGATCGACGTCGCGCTCGGCGAAATCATCCGTACTCGGGGCGCGACGACGTCGGAACCAGTCTTTTGGGTTGGGCATGCGCTGCAACCGATGGAAGGAGGTGACCTCTTAGCCCGACCAGCAGGCGAAACGCCGCCGGGCTGGGCCTACGCCGAGGTTGAACAGCAGGCCCGGCCAAAAGTTGCAAAGCGGCGCAAAAATGCTCTTGTGCACTCGAAAATGCCTTTGTGAACCTATTGTTGCTGCACCGGTTGTTGCGGCGCCGGCGCCGAGCTTGCGTCTGCCGGTAGATTGCCGCCGCGCAGGCATTTTTGTCGCGCGGCTTCGCGCTTGGCGTTCGACTCGGGGGTGTAATCGGGATACGCCTTCAGCGCCGCATCGGTACACTTGTCCATTGCGCGCCAGATCGCGCTGTTCGTCTTCCAATCCTGGTCGGCGCTGGCCGGGGTCGGCAGCCACAGCGCCGCCAAAATCAGCCACAGAGCAAGATGGAACTGCTTGGTGCGTTTTGCCATGAGCGGCTCTCCGGTCACTGCGGCAGGGCTTCCCCAGCGCCAGGCGCGGCAGGGTGCCATAAGCGTTTCACGGGCAGATAGATCAAAAGATAGGCCAAGAGCGGCGCCTCGATGAGCAGCAGCGACTTCGCCTGTTCGCGCGCCACCAGCCGACGCCCGGTGCTGCGCGCTTCGTCGAGGCAGGTCTGTGCCGCCGGCCCGATTCGCTCCGCGCAGCTCTCCGCGACGTAATCAGCGTAGCTCATCACGCGGCCGTCGATCCTGAGCGTGTCCTTGAATTGGGGATAGAGGCGCCACGTCATGGCGATCACCCAGATAGCGCACAACACAACCATATAACGTGACAGCCGCACTCGCTCTTCCCTCGTGCCGGGGAGAGGCATAACCCGATCCCCGGGGGGCCTGTCAATCCCGCGACGCGGCGTCCCCTCTGACGCGCGAACCCCGCCACAGTGGGGTGGCGGGGTTCAGATCGGGTGGCTCCCTGAGCTCACCGCTCGGTCACACGACCGAGCTTGGGTTCCGGCGCTGGTCCAGACTGATCCGGTGGAGTCATGCTTGTTTGGCACCCTCCAGCGTGTTGCGCCAATATTACACTTAGGCGCAACAGAGCGCCGATCAAGGACGCTGGCGCGAAACTTTCTTGCTTCTTTTCAGGCTTGCCGGGACCGCGCGGTGGAGCGCAGGCGCCGGCTCACATCGGCGGCTTGACGCCGTTCTGCTCGGCGACGACGCGCTGCGCGACGATGGTGCCGTCGGGCTTCTTAAGCCCGCGCACGAAGACGGCGGCGCCCGGCTTTAGCAGCGATGCGTCCGCCGGCTTGAACGTCACCACCGGGGCGCGCGACGAGACCATGATCTCCTGCTCGCCGCCCTTGTAGCTGAGCTTCAGCACCTGCGAGCGCGCCTCGCTGACGATGCCGCTCACGCTCGCATTGGTCATGGTGTCGCCCTTGCCGCGCAGGTCCCAGGCGTAATGGCCTTCGCCGGTGCCACGCGCCGCCTCGGGGAAGATCAATACTTCCTGGGCATGGAGCTTGCCGTCCTTGCCAGGAGCGGCGGCGACGCCGACGAAATCGCCCTGTTTGATGTCGATTCGCTTGAGCTTGACGACGCCCAGCACGGCGTAGCCCGAGGCGAGCGCGACCGGGACGTCCGCGCCCTTGCGCGGCTTGACCAGGAGGGTCTGGCCATCGAGCTTGACCACAGTGCCCCGGACATTGGTCAGCGTGCCCTGCGGCGTCTGCGCCAGCGCCGGCAGGGTGTAAAGGGCGATCAGCGCCCCGGCGATCAGCGATATCGGCTTCATCGGCTTTGGCTCTCCCCAGCGTTTTGATCGCGCTCCGGTAGCGCGCGGATTCTCTACCATGCAGGCGCCGCGGGCGGGTCTTCGCCGGCGCTCACTTCTTCGTGAGACTCGCCTTCTGCAGGTAGGCGCGAGAAAAGCGGCGCTTCGTCGCGCGCGATTACCTGGGCCGCAGGATCGGTTGATTTCGCCGGCCGGGCTCTCTATTTCAGCCGGCATGGATCAGCTCGCCGCCGAGATCGCCAGACGGCGCACTTTCGCCATCATCTCCCACCCCGACGCCGGCAAGACCACCCTCACCGAGAAGCTGCTCCTGTTCGGCGGCGCCATCCAGCTTGCCGGCGAAGTGAAAGCGCGCGGCGAGCGCCGGCGCGTACGCTCGGACTGGATGGAGGTCGAGCGCGAGCGCGGCATCTCGGTGAGCTCGGCGGTGATGAGCTTCGAGCATGGCGGCCTTGCCTTCAACCTGCTCGACACGCCCGGCCACCAGGATTTCAGCGAAGACACCTATCGCACGCTGACCGCCGTCGACAGCGCGGTGATGGTGATCGACGCCGCCAAGGGCATCGAGGCGCAGACGCGTAAGCTGTTCGAGGTTTGCCGCCTGCGCGACGTGCCGATCGCCACCTTCATCAACAAGCTTGACCGCGAGGGCCGCGATCCCTTCGATCTCCTCGACGAGATCGAGCGCACGCTGGCGCTCGAAGTGACGCCGGCGAGCTGGCCGATCGGCATGGGGCGGGATTTTCTCGGCACCTACGATCTCTTCGCCGATATGTTGCTGCTCTTCGCCCGCGGCGAGGGCGAGCGCATCGTCGAGGGGGTGCGCTGCAGCGGGCTCGACGACCCGAAGCTCGCAACGCTGCTGCCGGCGGCGGCGCTGAGCAAGCTGCGCGAGGAGGTCGAGATGGCGCGCGGGCTCTGCCCGGCCTTTTCGCGCGACGCCTACCGCGAGGGGCATCTGACCCCTGTCTTCTTCGGCAGCGCCCTCAACAATTTTGGCGTCCGCGAGCTGTTGCGCGGGATCGGCGAGCTCGCGCCGTCGCCGCGACCGCAGCCGGCCGAGCCGCGCCCCATCGAGCCGCAGGAGCCCAAGGTCACCGGCTTCGTCTTCAAGGTGCAGGCGAATATCGACCCGCAGCATCGCGATCGCATCGCTTTCCTGCGCATCTGCTCCGGCCGCTTCCGGCGCGGCATGAAGCTGCGCCATGGTCGCAGCGGCCGGCTGATGAGCGTCCAGAACCCCGTCTTCTTTCTGGCGCGCGAGCGCAACCTCGCCGAGGAGGCCTGGCCGGGCGACATTCTCGGCATTCCCAATCACGGCACGCTCCGGATCGGCGACACGCTGAGCGAGGGCGAGGAGATCCGCGTCACCGGCATTCCCAATTTCGCCCCGGAGATCCTGCGCCGCGTGCGCCTGGAAGATCCGCTCAAATCAAAGCATCTGCGCCGCGCACTGGAGCAGCTCGCCGAGGAGGGCGTCACCCGCATCTTCAAGCCGCTCGTCGGCGGCGACTGGATCGTCGGCGTCGTCGGCGCGCTGCAGCTCGAGGTGCTCGCCGCCCGGATCAAGAGCGAATACGAGCTGGGGGTGCGCTTCGAGCCCGCGCCTTATGACGGGGCACGCTGGGTCGAGGGCGAGCCGGCGGAAGTGAAGCGCTTCATCGACGTCAACCGCGCCGCGATGGCGGAGGATCACGACCAGGCGCCGGTCTTCCTCGCGCGCAACACCTGGGACCTCAACACCACCGTGCGCGACTGGCCGAGCCTCCGCTTCAGCACTACGCGCGAGCAGGCGCGGGGCGAGGGCCGCTAGCAGCTGCTAGCGGCCCTCGTCTTCACGGGGTCTGGCGAAAGTCTCGAATAGTCGCGGCATCGCCGCCGTTGCCGCCGGCCCCGCTCGCAAAGGTGGCCGACATCCCCCGGATGCGGCCGGCGACTGCTCCCTGCGGGCTATGGCCCGCGGTGGCGTTGCGTCATTTGGAACAATTCTCCAGAATTTTCAGGTAAGGTTAAAGTAATAGTTAAATCGTTGTCCTTTTCACGCGGGGTATTTAGTTAAGTTCCTCGGCGACTTTTCTTGCCGTTCAGCCGGCTTCCGAATACTGATACAGCGTATCTTTCTCTTTCAACTGCGGCGGCCCGGCAGCCGCTGCGGGAAAGGCAGTTCGATGCGCATGTTCCGCCGCTTCGGTCGCGATGAACGCGGCGCCACGTTCATGGAGTTCGCGCTCGTCGGGCCGATGTTCATCTTCCTGCTGCTCGCGATCATCGAGATCGGCCTGACCATGCTCACCCAGTTCATTCTGGACGGGGGGGCGCGCACCGCGGCGCGCCTGGTCATGACCGGGCAGGTGCAGCAGGGCGGCGGCATTTCCGCCTTCCAGAGTGCGCTCTGCTCGCAGGTCGAGAGCTTACTGCCGAGCTGCAGCGGCGTCCTGTTCGAGGTGCAAACCTTCGCCAACTTCTCCTCGATCAGCTTCACACCTTGCAACACGGACGCCAATCCCGCCCCCACGGGCAGCACCGCGTGCCCCTTCGTGCCCGGCACCGGCGGCCAGGTCGTGGGCGTCCGCGTCAGCTATGCCCGCCCTTACATCGTGCCGTGGGTCGGCGAGTGCCTGACCACCGGTCACTGCTGGCTCGGCGTTGGCACCTCGGCCAGCGCCCCTTCCGGGACCTACACGACGACGCTGATGTCGACCGTCGTGTTTCAGAACGAGCCGTTCCAATGAGCGCGCGAGCGATCCTGGCGGGCGGGAAACGCCTCGGCCGCGACGCTGCCGGCACGGTGGCGGTCGAGTTCGCCGTGCTGCTGCCGGTGCTGCTCACGCTGTTCTTCGGCTGCTACGAGACGAGCAATTTGGTGCTCGCCGATCTGAAGGTGAACGATGCAACGCAGACGGCGGCGGATCTCGTCGCGCAGACGCAGAGCAACTACGTCCTGCAGACCACCGATTTCACCAATTTCACCACCGCGGCACAGCAAGTGATGGCGCCGCTGCCGGTGACGACGCAGCTCAAGGTCGCTTACGCCAGCATCAC
>JASHUO010000397.1 GCA_030039975.1 Alphaproteobacteria bacterium | reverse complement strand
CAGCCCCAATGACCGATGCGCACGGCTCTGGGTCCCCGCTTTCGCGGGGACGGCGGAAAAGACGTTGGAATCGCAGTGTTTTTTGAGATTTGTACGTACCCTAGCGCTTGCGCGCGGACGGCAGAAAATTCAGCAGCGTCAAATAGATCCGTCATTGTCGCTGAAGCGGAAATCTACGTGTTTAGTTCTTGATATGTTCTCACAATCGCCGTAACATTCCCGATCATGGACGATCCCCTGCCCTCCCGTCCGCGCAAGGGCCGCGGCGCCATCGGCAATCCGACGCCGCGCTTCGATCGCGAGAGCCGGGTCGCCGTCGATGATGGCTGGCAGCAGCCGCAAGCCGAAGCGGAGGACGACCCGCCGCCGCTCCGCACCACGGTGACGATCGACAGCTCGCGCAGCATCATCGCGCGCAACGATTCGCCGGACGTCCCCTTCGAGCAATCGATCAACCCCTATCGCGGCTGCGAGCATGGCTGTGTCTATTGCTTCGCGCGGCCGAGCCATGCCTATCTCGGCCTCTCGCCCGGGCTCGATTTCGAGACGCGGCTCTTCGCCAAGACCGCAGCGCCCGAGCTGCTGCGCGCCGAGCTGTCGCAGCCGGGCTATCGCTGCAGCGTCATCGCGCTCGGTGCCAACACCGATCCCTATCAGCCGATCGAGCGCGAATACCGCATCACGCGGCGTGTGCTCGAAGTATTGCAGGAGTTCAACCACCCCGTCGGCGTCGTCAGCAAATCAACCCTGGTGCAGCGCGACATGGACATTTTGGCGCCGATGGCGGCCAAGCACCTCGCCAGCGTCGCCATTTCCGTCACCACGCTCGACCGCGATCTCGCCCGCCATCTGGAGCCGCGCGCGGCAACGCCGGCGCGACGGCTCGACACCATCCGCGCGCTGAGCGCCGCCGGCATACCGGTGACCGTGCTCGCCTCGCCGATGATCCCGGCGCTGAACGATCACGAGCTCGACGCGATCCTTGACGCGGCGCGCGCTGCCGGCGCGGTCGGCGCTGGCTATATCCTGCTGCGCCTGCCGCTCGAGCTCACCCCCTTGTTCGAGGAATGGCTCGAGGCGCATGCGCCGGGCAAGGCGAAGCATGTCATGTCGCTGATCCGCCAGTCGCGCGGCGGCAAGACCTATCGCTCAGAGTTCGGCACGCGCATGAGCGGCACGGGCGCTTATGCCGAGATGCTGCGCCTGCGCTTTGCGACGGCGTGCCGGCGCCTCGGCCTCAATGAGCGGCGCAGCGTCACGCGCCTCGACACCAGCCAGTTCCGCCGTCCACCGCAGAAGGGGGATCAGCTGGCGTTGCTGTGAGGAAGGGAAGGTTCACCACGGAGGCGATGAGGCAGTGAGGAAAAGCGTCGGTGCGCTTCGCGCGCCAGTGTCTTTGGCCTTCTCACTGCCTCGTTGCCTCTGTGGTGCATCTCAGGTTCTCGCGGCGAGACCGTGCCCTGCCTTACCCCCCACCCGGCGCTTCGCGCCGACCTCCCCCTCAAGGGGGGAGGGGCGATTTGAAGTAAGGCAGCGAGAGATTTCGGCTAGTGCGCGCCGTAGGGGCGCCAATGGCCTTCGGGCTGGGCCAGGCGGTCGGCGATGACGCGCCAGGCGGCGGGGTTGCGGGCCATGGTGCTGTGCGGTCCCTTGATCTCGATATTCTCGCGCAGCGGCCCTTCGGCCTCGAGGCAGCTCTGCCAGGTGACGATGCCGTCGCTTCGGGTGTGGATCGCCGTCACCGGCACCGGCGGCGGCTCGTTGACGCGCTCATAAAGGCTGCGCGAATCGGGGCTGTGCCAGCGCGACAGCATGCGGTAGACCGGCTCGAGCTGGCTCGCCGTCGGCAGGCGGATCGGGCTCGCCAGCACGATCACCTGGCGCACCAGCTCCGGCCGCTCCTTGGCGAGCTCGCGCACCAAAGCGCCGCCGAGGCTATGGCCGATCAGGGTGACGGAACGATCGTGGCGGGCGACGATGTGGGCGAGCCGCCGCTCGACGCCATCCAGCACCCGCTCGGTCGGCCCGAGATTGACGCCGAGCCGCCAGCCATAAACCGCGTAGCCGCGCGCGTCGAGGAAGCGGCGCAGCGGCGCCATATAGCCCTCGCCGCGCAGGAAGCCTGGCACGAGCAGAACGGGATGGCCGTCGCCCGGCGGCGCGATGCGCGCGGCGGCGAGGATCACCTGGCGCGGCATCGGCGTCACCGCCGAAACCGCCTCGGTCCAGAGCCGCCGCACCGGCGGCCGCGCCCGCTTGTCGCTGTGAAAAAGCGTGTCCATCAAAAAGGTGTCCATCACTACCTCGTTCTCGCGGTCGCCGCACGCGAAATCAAGATCACCGCGGTGACCCGGGCATGGTGAATATTGAAACGACGGCGATGCTTCGCATGCTCACTTTTTGTGACGGAATGTTGCTTCTGCGAGACAAGCGCCTGGCCGCCTGCATTGACGCGGCCCTTTAAGAAAACCGACGCTTTGGTAAAGAACAGTGATAGGTGCGGGGCGGAAGTCCTCCTAAAGTCCGGATAGTATGCGCTTCCGTCCGACCCCGGCCATGATCGCCCTCTTCACCGATTTCGGTCTTGCAGGCCCTTACACCGGCCAAGTGAAAGCCGTGCTGCAGCGAGAGGCGCCAAACCTGCCGGTGATCGATCTTTTCGCCGATGCGCCGATGCGCAACCCGAAAGCCGCGGCCTATCTTCTTGCCGCCTATGGCGTTTGGTTTCCGGCGGGGACGGTGCTGCTGGCCGTGGTCGATCCCGGCGTCGGCGGCGAGCGCGCGGCGCTGATCGTCGAGGCCGATGGCCGCCTTTATGTCGGCCCCGAGAACGGGCTCTTCGAACTGGTGTGCCGGCGGGCACAGAAGGTGCAGCTCCGCGAGATCACCTGGCGGCCGCCGCTCCTCTCGGCGAGCTTTCATGGCCGCGACCTCTTCGCGCCCGTCGCCGCGATGCTGGCCCGCGGCGAAATGCCGCCGTCGCAATCGCGCCCCGCAGCCTTCGGCCGCTACCCGGACTGGCCCGACGATCTCGCCGAGATCGTCTATATCGACCACTACGGCAACGCCATGACGGGGCTGCGCGCGGCGAGTCTGCCGGCGGCGGCGACGCTGCTCGCCGGCGGGCGCCCGATCCCGCGCGCCCATACCTTCGCTTCCGTCGCGGCGGGGACGCCGCTCTGGTACGAGAACTCGAACGGCCTCGCCGAGATCGCCGTCAATCTGGGCCGCGCGGATGAGGCACTTGGGCTGCGCATCGGGAGCGCGGTCGCGGTCGAGGGGTAAGGCGGGGACATCGCCCCGCCCGCGGCAAACTGACTTCGGCGCGTAGCGGGCTTGCCAGACTCGGGCGGGTTCGTGTCTCCTGCGGCGATGCCGGATTTCGCGCTGGAAATGGCCTGCTCGGGCCTGGTCTGCGGCATCGACGAAGC
>JASHUO010000037.1 GCA_030039975.1 Alphaproteobacteria bacterium | reverse complement strand
TGAGCGGCCTTTGCCCGAAGCGATGGCGGATCTGCTCGGGATCCACCGCCGTACCATGCAGCCGCAGCAGCAGAACCAGGGCGGCCAGCCCCCCATCCCCGGTGCGGGGCGTACGCACATCGTCGGGCATTCTCCCTCAAGCCCTCCGTTATCGAATGAGCGGCTTCGCCTTCAATCGGCTCACGCCGAGGCCGTCCAATGCGCGGCGATGGCGTTTTGCAAAGTCGGATCGTTCGGAGCCTGGGCGACCGCGGTCGGGTCGAAGCCGGGGTTGCTGCTCGAGTAGGTGGCCATCGCCTGCACCAGTTGCGCCACCTGATTGTTGAGCAACGTGAGGCCGCCCGCCGTGACCTGCTGCAGCTGATTGTTCGGGCTGGCGTACCAGCCGGCCACCGTGACCTGGCTGCTGGAGCCCATCACACCGATGTTCAGATCATTGCCCGATTGGGTGAGCCACAGCTGGTTGTCCGCGATGCCGGAGCCGAAATCCAGCTCGTTGCTCGGGCTCGAGCTCGCGCCGGCCCCGTTGTTGATCGTCGCCGGCCCGTCGCCGCGGGCATACTGGTAGAAGCCCTGGGTTCCCGTATCGGCCATCGAGGTAACGCCGGTCCCAGCGATCAGCGTATCCGCCGTACCACTTACCGTCGCCGCTTCGTTGCCCGGTCCGGCGGCCGAAACGGTATCGGCATTGCCGTTGACGGAGATGACGTCGCTGCTGCCGCACGCCTGGATCGAGCTGCTCGCCGTCAGAGTCACGGCGCAGGAAGAGGCGGTGACGACATCGCCGGTGCCGACCGCGGTGAGCGTGCTGCCGCCGGCCGACGCGAGCTGGTTCGAATTGCCGATGACCGTGAGGTCGTCGTTCGCCCCGACATCGACGGTCATGCCGTTGCCGTTGACGCTCTCGCTGACGCCGTCGGCGATGGTCAGGGGAACGTTGCCAGCATCCGTCATCGTCACGTCGGCGACGCTGCTCCACGCCGCTCCGTCATAAGCACTGATCGCAAGCGTGTCGCTCCCGGCCGCCGGACCGCCGTTATAGAAGAGGCTGGCAAGGCTGCTGACGGTGATCGTCTGGCCGGCGGGCAGGCTGGTCGAGCCGCTGCTGAGCGAGCCGTCCGGCGCGCCGCCGCTGCTCGAGTCGAGCTGCACCTGGTACATCGTGATGGGATAGCCGGCGAGATCACTGGTCGAGACGCATTGCGACAGCGCAATCTGCTGACCAAGTACCGCCGTCTGATTGGTTCCGTCGATCAGCGGCGTCTCTGCGGCGGCGAGCGCGTTGACCAACCCCGCGCCCTGCAGCGTCGCAGGATCGCCGAGATTGGTCGCGGTGGATAGGAGCGCCTGCTCGATGGTCGCGTTGCTGGCGCTCGGCGCGAGCTGCTCCAGCAGCGCAGCGACCCCCGCAACGGTGGGGGTCGCGGCCGACGTGCCGAAGAAATCGCTGAGACCGCCGGGCACGGTGGTGGTGATGCCGTCAACGCCGGTGATATCGACCTTGTTTATGGGTTGGGCGATGGGGTTGCCGCTGCTGTCGAACATCCACTCGGTCCCGGCGCCGGAAGAGCTGTAGCTCTCCAGCACATCATTGCCTGAATAGGCGGCAGCAACCGTGATCGCATTGGGATCTTCGGCATGACCGATGACCGTCCCGGTATTGGCGTCGGCAATCGAAACCGGGTATCCGTCCCCGAGCGCCGCGAGTTTCACCAGGCCAGGAGCAGGGCCGCTCAGATCGCTGATCGTGAGCGTGCCGGTTAGGGTGCTGGCCGTCGGATTCGCGATCGAAAGCAGCGTCACCGGCTCGCCATTGTAATCGACGGCTTGGGCCTGGACATAGGGCGCCAGCGCGCCGCTCGCCGTGAGACCAAGACTGCTTGTGACGTCGTTGAGCGGCTGGTTCCACTGCAGATCGAAAATGATATCGGATTGCGGGCCGATGGTGACCGATTGCGGCGTCAGCGCGGACCAGCTCGCCTGATAAGCGTTGCTCGCGTTGTTGCCCGCCGCCGTGAAGTACATGGCGCCGCCGGCAACAACATTGTCGATCGCCTGCGAGATCACGCCTTCCTGGAACATCGGCTCGTCGTAATAGGTCACATCGTCGAGGATGATGTTGCAGCCCGCGGCGCCCAGCGCCGCGATATTGTTGGCGAAGTTCTGGTCGCCGCCCTCGGCGGTGGCGAAATACAGTTGCGCGCCCGGAGCGATCTGATGGACCAGCTCCAGCATGGCGCGACCTTCATCGGTACCGTTTCCGTAGGGGTCGTCCTGCAGGACCGTGACATTCGCCGGCAAGGCACCATCCGCCTCGTCGGCGGCGGCACCGCCGAGATCGTCGAAGCTGTCCGACAGCACGCCAATCTTGATGCCGGCGCCGGTGACACCGAAGGTATCGCGGAGCTGCGTGGCGTCGAGAGCGGTCGAGCCGCCGGTGCCGACCGCGGCACTCATCGTTGGCGAGAGCGCCGCACCGTCAGCGACAGCATCTCCACCGCCCGACGCGCCGATGACGGGAGAAGCCGTATCGAAGCCGGAGAATAATGATGCCCCGGCCTCTCCCGTCACAAACCCATAAGGCCCGAACAGCGCAGACCCGAAGACGTCCGGCACGCCCCAATCTGCGGACGGCGATGAAGCATCCATCCAGGACGATTGAAAGCGGTCAGCGGGATCGCTTTGATCGTCTTCGGCCGCGGTCTCGCGCAGCGCGTCGGAGAGAAACTTGTTGAAGGTTATCATGCGACTTGACCCCGAGCACTCCCTCCCTCTGCCACAAGCATCCCATCCGCGCTACGCGAAACTGCAGTGAAACGCCTCGCGCCCCGCTTGAGTGCGAGGAGCGCCCATAAAAGACACGGACGGAACACGCACAGCGCAGACCGATCAACCTGCACGTGCTGCAAGATCAGAGAATCGTCAGACGGCGATTTGCGCCACGACCATCAACCGATGGAACTGAACGCGCTCCAAGCGATCGTGATGCGCGCTTCAGGAGGCGCGGCGGGTCTCGGCATCCTCTTCGATGATGCGGAAACGGATCAGCGCGTCGTCGATGGTGGCGCGGGCGCGCGCCTCCCAGACCTTATGAGCCTCGTCATAGCTCGCATAAGGTCCGTGCCGCTCTTCCTGCGCACCCGGCGCGAGCCGCTCGAAGCGCGTATCGGCATATTCCCCGCCAACCACCCAATACCGTGCCATGGTTCCGTCCCGAAATGAGCGCTCACGGTGCCGAAGGTGGCTCGCCGCAGCAGCGCGACCTATAGTGCCACGACCGCCGTTAACACAAGGTTTTCCATGCCCTACGCGTCGCTTCGCGATTTCATCGCCCGGCTGGAAGCGGCGGGCAGGCTGGTGCGCGTCACGACACCGGTCTCGCCGGTGCTGGAGATCACCGAGATCCATACCCGCCTTCTCGCGGAGAAGGGGCCGGCCGTGCTGTTCGAAAATGTGGTGCGGCCGGAGGGCGGGCGCTATGCCATGCCGGTGCTCGCCAACCTCTTCGGCACGGTGGAGCGTGTCGCCTGGGGCATGGATCGGGAGCCCGATGGGCTGCGCGAGATCGGCGAGACCCTCGCCTTCCTGAAACAGCCGGAGCCGCCCGGCGGCTGGCGCGAGGCGCTCGAGATGCTGCCGCTGCTGAAGACCGTGCTGGCGATGAAGCCGAAGACGGTGACGAGCGCGCCCTGCCAGGAGATCGTGCTCACCGGCAGCGAGATCGACCTCGCGCAGCTGCCGATCCAGAGCTGCTGGCCGGGCGAGCCGGCGCCGCTCATCACCTGGCCGCTGGTGGTGACCAAAGGGCCGGGCGAGCGGCGCGAGGACGATTACAATCTCGGCATCTACCGCATGCAGGTGACCGGCCGCGACACCACCTTGATGCGCTGGCTCAAGCATCGCGGCGGCGCGCAGCATCATCGCCGCTGGGCGGCGGAGCGGCGCGAGCCGCTGCCGGCGGCGGCGGTTATCGGCGCCGATCCCGGCACGATTCTCGCCGCGGTGACGCCGGTGCCGGACACGCTGTCGGAATATCAGTTCGCCGGGCTCTTGCGCGGCCGCAAGGTCGAGCTGGTGCCGTGCCGCACCGTGCCGCTCAAAGTGCCGGCCCAGGCCGAGATCGTGCTCGAAGGCCATGTTGCGCTCGACGAGCAGGGTGATGAGGGGCCGTATGGCGATCACACCGGCTATTACAATTCGGTCGAGCGCTTCCCGGTGTTCCGCCTCAGCGCCATCACCATGCGGCGCGATCCGCTTTATCTCTCGACCTTCACCGGCCGCCCGCCCGACGAGCCCTCGGTGCTGGGCGAAGCCCTGAACGAAGTTTTCATCCCGCTGCTGCAGCAGCAATTCCCCGAGATCGTCGATTTCTGGCTGCCGCCCGAAGGCTGCTCCTATCGCATCGCGGTGGTGGCGATGAAGAAGGCCTATCCCGGCCACGCCAAGCGGGTGATGATGGGCGTCTGGTCGTTCTTGCGGCAATTCGTCTACACGAAATTCGTCATCGTCGTCGACGACGACATCGATGCGCGCGACTGGAAGGATGTGATGTGGGCGATCTCGACGCGCATGGACCCGGTGCGCGACATCACCCTTGTCGAGAACACGCCCATCGATTACCTCGATTTCGCCGCGCCGGAATCGGGCCTCGGCGGCAAGATCGGGCTCGACGCCACCAACAAATGGCCGCCCGAGACGCGGCGCGAGTGGGGGCGCAAGATCCGCATGAGCGACGAGATCATCGCCGAGGTAACGGCGAAATGGGCGAGCTATGGTCTGCCGGGAACGGGGAAACCGATTTGGAAGTGAGGGAGGCTTGCCTGCCCTGTGCGGCTCTCGCGGTTGCTCTGCAACCGCTGTCGCCGCTGCGGACTGACCCGCTGCGCGGCTCAGCCGCGACTTAACCGCGCGCCATCAGCCGGTCGATCTCGTCTTGCGCGAGGTCCGGGCTACCCGAGATTTCGACGGTGAGCTTGATCGGCTCGCGCGCCGGCTCGGCCTCTTCGCCTTCGCTCGCGGTATTGTCGACCATGTGCTCGAGCATATGGTCCAGCGCGCGGAGCTGATCGACGGCGCGGCGGATGCGCTGGCTGGTGAGGTCCTGGAAGCTGCAGGCCTCGAAGATGGCGTTGACCTGGTAAAGGATCACGGCCTTGCCGTCGGACCGGTCGACGGCCTCACGGATTGCTTCGGCGGCGCCAAGGATGCGGTTGGCGGCCTCTTCGGTGGCGTGGACGACGCTTTCGAGCTCGACGCCCGAGTTCCGCGTCGCCGCCACCGGCAGCGCCACGACGCGCGAGAGGTGCTGATGCATGCGCTGGAGCTGCTGGGTGAGATTGGTCTCGCTGAAATCGACCATCTCGACCGTGGCATTGATCTCGGTGCTGAGCTCGGAGATACGGCGATCGACGAAGCGGCGCAGCTCCTCGAACATGCCGCCGACTTCGGCGCGCACGGCATTCTGCACCAGCTGTGCCAAACCGGCGCCTGTCTCGCCGTCCATGGACCACTCCTTGCTTCTCTTCCCCGACGGGACGGAGTCGGCACTTTGCCCTCTCGGGGCTTAAGCCTGCGTTAAGCGCGCCCTCATTCCGGCAGTGGAATGAGCTCGCTGTCGCCGATGACCGGGGCAAAGCGGCCGGCGCGCCAATCGGCTTTGGCCACCTCGATGCGCTCGGCGGAGCTCGAGACAAAGTTCCACCAGATGTGGCGGGGCTCGTCCAGGGGCTCGCCACCCAGCAGCATCAACCGCGCGCCTTCGGGCGCCGTAACGGTGATCTCCGCCTTGGGACGAAACACCAGCAGCTGCCCCGGCGCGTAGCTCTCGCTGCCGATATCGATCCTGCCCTCGATGAGATAGGCGCCGCGCTCCTCATGCTCTGCGGGCAGGGCGAGCCGGGCGCCGGGGCCGAGCGTGGCATCGGCGTAGAGCGTGGGCGAGAACACCTCGACCGGCGAGCGCTTGCCGGCAAAGCTCCCGGCAATGAGCCGCACGCTCTTGCCCTCGCCCTCGATCAGCGGCAGCGCCAGCTTGGGGTGGTGGCTGAAACCCGGCGCGGTCTCTTCGTCGCGTCGCGGCAGCGCGACCCAGGATTGGATGCCGGCGAGGCGCTGCGGCTTTTGCCGTAGCGCGGCGTCGCTGCGCTCGGAATGGGCGATGCCGCTCCCGGCCGTCATCCAGTTTACCTCGCCCGGCCGGATCGGCTGGATGTTGCCGAGGCTGTCGCGATGCAGGATCTCGCCCTCAAAAAGATAAGTCACCGTCGCCAGGCCGATATGCGGGTGTGGACGCACATCGAGCCCCTGCCCGGCGGCAAACAGCGTCGGTCCCATCGCATCGAAGAAAATGAAGGGCCCGACCATGCGACGCTGGGCGAAGGGCAGCAGTCGATGCACCGTGAAGCCATCGCCGAGATCGCGCGAGCGCGGCAGGATCGCCGTCTCAATGCCGCCCGCCGGTTCCACCGCCTTCGGTTCCTCTCGGGGTTGCCCACTCATGCCATGCCTCCTTCGCCGCTTCGACAGAGATGGTGGCGCCCGGTGCGCTTGTCGCCCCCCGGTGCCCTTGCTAGCGTGCGCGCCGCGCGATCGGAGGGCGAGGCATGTCGGTCATCGATGTTCACACCCATATGCTCAACCGCGAGTGGCTGGAACTGCTGCGCCGTCACGGCAAGCCGCGCTATGAGCTGCGCCAGAGCCTCGATGCGGCGGAGGGCATTTTCCTCGACGGCGCGCCGTTCATGACGCCGCAACCCGGCCATTTCGACTATGATTTGCGCATCAAGGCGATGGATGCGGCGAAGGTCGATCTCGCCATCCTGTCGCTCACCTGCCCCAACGTCTATTGGGGCGGCGAGCAGGTCAGCCGCGAAGCCGCGCGCGTCGCCAATGACGACATGGCGCGCGCCGAGAAGGCCTATCCCGGCCGCATCCGCTGGATGGCGTCGCTGCCCTGGGAGTACCCGCAGGCGGCGATCGCCGAGCTGAAGCGCTGCGTCGATCAGGGCGCGGTCGGCGTCATGGTGCTCGCCAACATCGCCGGCCGCTCGCTCACCGATCCGCTTTTCGCGCCGGTCTGGCAGGAGATCGACCGCCGCGCGCTGCCGGTGCTGGTGCATCCGACGGCGCCGCCCGGCACGCCGGAGATGGATCTCCGCCAGTATAATCTCATCGCCTCGATCGGCTTCATGTTCGATACCAGCCTTGCCGTGGCGCGGCTGTGCTTCGACGGCTTCCTCGACCGCTTCCCCAATCTGAAGCTGATCGCTTCCCATGCCGGCGCGGCGTTGCCCTACCTCGTCGGGCGCCTCGACATCTGCTTCGACAACATGAATGCCTGCCGCACCAAGACCGAGACGCGGCCAAGCGAATATCTCCGCCGCATCTATTACGACAGCGTCACCTACAGCCCCGGAGCGCTCGCGCTCTGCATCGAGGTAGGCGGCGCTGATCGCGTGCTCTACGGCTCCGACTACCCGCACAATATCGGCGACATGAAGGGCATCCTCGCCCGCGTCGACGCTTTGCCGGCGGCGCAGCGCGAAGCGGTGCGGGGCGCCAACGCACGGCGCATCTTCAACCTCTAGGCTGTGCTGACAGCCGGCGCAGACGCGCCTATATGGCCAATGGAAGGCCGAGAGCAGTGATCGGGGAAGCCGCCATGCCGCACGACGCCGACTTGAACCAGCTCGGAGATCTCATCGCCAAGGCGCGCCGCGCCGGAGCCGAGGCCGCCGACGCCGTCCTCTTCGAGGGCGTCTCGCTGTCGCATGCGCGCCGGCTCGGCCGCACCGAGAAGCTCGAGCGCTCGGAGAGCTACGATCTGGGGCTGCGCGTTCTCATCGGCAAGCGCCAGGCGATCGTCTCCTCGAATGATCGCGACCCGTCACGTCTCGACGCGCTGGTCGAGCGCGCCATCGCCATGGCGAAAGCGGTGCCGGAGGATCCGTTCTGCGGCCTCGCCGAGCCCGGCGAGATCGCGCGACGCTGGCCCGAGCTCGACATGGTCGATGCCGAGGAGCCCGCCCCCGAACGCCTCATCGAGCGTGCCGCCGCCGCCGAGGATGCGGCGCGCGCGGTTTCGGGCGTCACCAATTCCGAAGGCGCGGAGGCAAGCTGGGGCCGATCGCGCGTGGCGCTCGTCGCCTCGAACGGTTTCGCCGGCGGCTATGCCGGCACCGGCCACAGCGTCAGCGTCGCGGTGCTCGCCGGCGAAGGCACCGCGATGGAGCGCGACTACGACTACACCAGCGCCGTCCATGCCGGCGATCTCCGCGATCCCGCCGCGGTCGGGCGCGAGGCGGGAACGCGCGCCGTCCGCCGCCTCGGCGCCCGCAAGGTCGAGACCTGCCGCGTGCCGGTGGTCTACGATCCGCGCGTCGCGTCGAGCCTGCTGCGCCATCTCCTCGGCGCGATCAGCGGCCCCGCCGTAGCGCGCGGCACCAGCTTCTTGAAGGACAAGCTCGGACAGCGCATCTTCCCCGCCGGCATCGCCATCATCGACGATCCGCACCGGCGGCGCGGGCTGCGCTCGAAACCCTTCGACGGCGAGGGCATCGCCAATCAGCGCCGCGCGGTGATCGAGGATGGCGTGCTCACCACCTGGCTGCTCGATCTTGCCTCGGCGCGCCAGCTCAAGCTGCGAAGCACCGGCCATGCCAGCCGCGGGACTTCCTCGCCACCTGCCCCGGCGCCGAACAATCTCTGGCTCGAGCCGGGACCGGTGACGGCGAAGGAGCTGATCGGCGACATCGCCTCGGGCTTCTACGTCACCGAGCTCATGGGCATGGGGGTCAACGGCGTCACCGGCGATTACAGCCGCGGCGCTGCAGGTTTCTGGATCGAAGGCGGCGAGATCACCTATCCCGTCAGCGAAGTGACCGTGGCCGGCAATTTGAAAGAGATGTTCCAACATCTCATCGCCGCCAACGACCTCGAATTCAAGACCGGCATCGACGCGCCGACGCTCCGCATCGACGGCATGACCGTGGCGGGGGCGTGAGCGGGGGAAAGGCGAAAGCACTGACGCGACGCGCGACGAGTGGAAACACTCGCCGCGCGCGTTTAACGAACTGCCGGCGCCCGCACGCGGGCGCCGGCGTTCCGCTTCTCAGTAGCCGGGGAGCCGGCTGCCGGGCTGGTAGATCTGCTTCGCCAGATCGTCCTGAGGCCCGGCATTGCCGACCACGTCGCGCTTGCCGTTGACCATCGGCACGGTCGAGGCATAGCGCGGATCCTGCGCGCCCGTCGCCGTCCCCGCCGACTGGCGCACGACGTTTTCGCGGTAACCGGTGGCGCTGTCATCCTGGAACGAGCCGGATTGCGCCGCTGCCTGCGACGATCCCGCCGACTGCCGGACGACGTTTTCACGATAGGCGGTGGAGCTGCCATCCTGGAACGTGTCCGCCGACTGAGCAAAGGCGCTCGGCGCGACGGCGAGCGCCGCGGCAACGGACAGCGCGGTGAGGGAAGCGAAACCCACCGCTCGCAAATTGACTGCCATGATCCTCTCCTCCAATGGACCGGGCGCGACGGCGTCGCATCCCATGCACGGCGGGGAGGATGGCCCAGACCGAGTTCCTCGATAATTCGGAATTGGTCGAAGACACTCTTCGGCCCTGGATTGGGGCACAGTCGCCAAAAACACTCTTTGGAACGGCCGAATGATCGCGGAAATCCTGACGTTTTTTGCCGGCCGCTGGCCATCGCAGCTGGGTCGACCTGTGACGGCGCCGATCTCTAACTAACTATAAATGGCACTTCGTGCACCCTCACGGCGCCGGCGCCCAACCCTTCACCCCCGAGGCCGCATGGACCGCATCACGAGCATGACCACCTTCGCTACCGTCGTTGCCAGCGGCAGCTTCGCCGCGGCGGCGCTTCGCCTCAACATGTCGCCGGCAACCGCCACCTATCACGTGCAATGGCTCGAGCAGCGCCTCGGCGTCCGCCTGCTCAACCGCAGCACCCGCAAGCTCAGCGTCACCGAGGCAGGCAAGGTCTATTACGAGCAATGCGCGGTCATCCTCGCTCAGATCGAGGATGCCGACAGAAGCGTCTCGGTGATGAACTCGATCCCCCGCGGGATGCTGCGGCTCAACGTCGCGAATGTGCTCTCCTACAGCGTCGCGCCCCTGATCGGCAATTTCAGCATCGCCTACCCGGAGATCGCAGTCGAGCTCACCACCACCGACCGCATGGTCGACCTCGTCGACGAGGGCATCGATGTGGCGATCCGCTTCAAGATGCAGGAAGATTCAAGTCTGATCATGCGCCGGCTCGGCCAGTTCCGAGTCGTTCTTTGCGCCGCTCCGGCCTATCTCGAAAAATATGGCGCGCCGCGCCAGCCGAGCGATCTCTCCCATCACAACTGCATCGCGTATATGTATCGCGGCTTCGACAAGCTGACGCGCGAATGGCACCTGATCGGGCCGGAGGGCGAAGTGACGGTGCCGGTGTCGGGCAATCTGCACACCAACAGCGTTGCAACGCTGATGGCGGCTGCCAGCGATGGGCGCGGCATCGTCATGGCCTGCAGCCGCACGGCGGAGCGCGCGTTACGCAGCGGCGAGCTCGTCCGCGTGCTGCCCGAGTATCATCTCGGCGAATACCCCATCTGCGCCGTCTATCCGCACCGGCAGCATCTCTCGGCGAAGGTACGCAGCTTCGTCGATTTCGCCGCCGACCATTTCGCTGACGAGCCCGTTATCCCGGCCAACGATACGCCCGGCCCCGGACGCACCAAGATCGCGCCGCTGCGCCGGCTGGTGGCACCGAGCGCATAGCCTCGCTGCCGCGGGTACGCTCGCTCGAGCGATCGACTCAGGGCAAGGGCGGGTTGTTGGGGAAACAGGCGGTGGCGGTGAGGTTTTCGCCGCCGACGAGCAGCACGATCTTCGGTACGACCGAGGTAAAGGTGAAGGCAAGCGACACTTGCGAGAAGCCCGTCTGACCGCCGCAAGTGGCGTTGTGGTTCAGCGTCACGTCCGCAGTCGGCACCGAGATGAACCAGCCCTTTGCGACCTGCTGGATATAGCTCGTCGTACTTGTGCTGCTGAAGCCGCCGCCTGAAGCGCAGGAATTCTCCAATATGCCCATGCAGCGGGCGCCGGCGATGGCCGCCTCCTGCAGCGCCTGTTTCGTCCACAACAGCCGGCCATACTCGATGACGCCAAACGCCAGCATCAGCAGCGGCATCAGCACCAATGCGAATTCGACGGCGCTGGCGCCGCTCCGATCGCGGCGCAGGAATGTCTCCCGGCGGCGCGTCATTGCGTTTCCACCGCGGCCGCCTGGACGATGGGGCCGCTCGGGACGAAGCCGAACTTTGGAAAGAAGGACGAGACCGTGCGCTGTGCCGTAATGGTCACGAACTGGCCGGCCTGGATATTCCCGGTGCAGGTGCTGCCGGCGGTGACAGCGCCACCCCAGCTCCAACTCCCCGGCGTGCCCGTCAAACAGTAGTAGGAGTCGGCGGCGGAGGCGTTGCCGCCCGAAGACGTGCTGCCGTTGCTGATGGTGACACTGGGGCCGTTGTTGACCACCACGGTGACGCTCGCCCAGCCCGTGCCATTGGCATTCGCCACGGTCGCCGCGACCGAGCTGGCGAGGCTCGCCCCCTGGGTCGAGTTGACCTCTGCCGTGTTGACGGCCGCGGCCTGCGCGCCGGCCGCCACCGCAGAGTCGAGCTCAAACTCGGTGAAGAGAACGTTGCCGACGTCGATCGTGCCGGCGAGCAGAATGAGGAACACCATAGCGAAGATGGCGAATTCCACCGCCGCAACGCCGCCGGTATCGGCGGCGAGGGCCGTGAACGGCCGCCGCGGGCGCGTGTAGCCGGCCATTGATACGCTCCTCCGCCTCATTGCACGAGATTGACCTGGGTGCCGGCGCTGCCGCTGCCAAGGCCGGTGCAGGTCGTGCCCGCCGCCGAGCCCTGCTGGGCGTCGATCTCGGAGCCGATCAGCTCGAGGCACTGGCCCGAATTGCCGGGGTTGCTGAGGGCGGCGGCGCCGCTGAGCGTGATCGCGCCGTTCGGGAAGTAGAAGGCGCCGGAGATTTCGTTGTTCGTCGCTCCTTCGGCGAAGGTGGCGCCCGCCGTGTTCGTCGCCGAGGTCGGTCCGATCACGGCGAGGCCTTCCGTGGCGAGGCCTTCCGTGCTGCTCGAAGTCGGCGCGGTGATAACGACGCTGTTATAACCGTTCGCGACGCAGAAGGCGGTGCTCGAAGTGTTGGCGCACGCCACCGTGCTGTTGCCGCCGATGACGAAGGTCACGCCGTTCGCAAGCAGGCCGACCGACTGGCCGCCGCAGGTCACGTCGCCGCCGCCATTGGTGCCGAGCCCGACATAGCCCTCCACGGTGTAGATGCCGGCGCCGAGGATGGTGCCGCCAGCGGTTGCCAGGTAGCCGTTGATGTCATGCTCGGCCGCGGCGCTCACGGTAAGGCAGCTGCCGCCGCCGTACTGGACATCCAAGTCTCCGTTCATCTGGAAGATGTCCCCAGACCCGGTCGCATCGGCGAAGGTCGTGGTCGCGCCGCCACCCATGAAGAAAGCAAGCTTCCCGCTCGACGTGGTGGTGTATCCGATGTTGAAGCTGTTCGTCGAACCGCTGCCGAGGGTCAGAATCGAGCCGCCATTGTTGTAGATACCGCCAGCGAGGACGAAGGTGCTGGGGCCGCCGAAGGTCAGCGACGTCCCGTCGTTGCAAATACTATACAGCCCGGCGTAAGGGTTGCTGCCGCAGCTGGCCGTACTCGGGCCGATATTGAACGTACCGGCACCAAACGTCGTCGTCGTCCCGCCGCCGGTGGTGATGCCCTGCGCCACGTTATAAGTGCCGGGGCCGAAGTTCAGGGCGGTGCCGCTATTGCTGATCGAGGTGAAATTGTAGGTCGTGCTCGCAGAGCCGCTGGTGTTGAAGTTGACCGTGATGCCGCCGGAGAGGGTGATGTTGCCGAAGTTGAGGGTCGAGCCCGTGCAGGTGACGGTCCAGGTATTGCCAGACATCGACGCGGTGCAGCCATCGGCCTGCACCTGGCTGATGGTCGTCGACTGCGTGTAGCCGAAGGCAATGTCGCTGCCGCTGGAGGCCGATGGCCCGCTTGGCGAGGTGAGGCCGGCGACGGTCGTGAGCCGGGCCGTCGCGGCGGTAACTTCGGTGTTGTTTTTGAGCGGGTCG
>JASHUO010000396.1 GCA_030039975.1 Alphaproteobacteria bacterium | reverse complement strand
CGACCGCCCAAATCGCTCGACCGCGATGATTTCGCCGGCTTCGTACCGGCGACGCTCGATCCCGCCGACGGCGCCGCGACGCTGACGGCGATGAGCGCCGCGGCGGTGGCCCGCGCCCTCGAGCATTTTCCGGCGCCGCCGCGGGGCTGGCTGGTCACCGGCGGCGGGCGCCACAATCCGGCGCTCATGGACGAGCTCAAGCGGCGTCTCGGCACCCCGGTCGAGCCGGTGGAGAAGGCGGGCTGGAATGGCGACGCGCTGGAGGCGCAGGCCTTCGCCTATCTTGCGGTGCGCTCGCTCGAGCGCCTGCCGCTGAGCCTTCCGGGAACGACGGGCGTCTCCACACCGACAGCGGGAGGCCGGCACTTCCCTGCTCCCTTGGCTCCGGCGCTGCCCTAGGCCCGGGCTAGACTTGGCGCCCCCTTAAGCGTGGCGGTTAACGAAGCGTTTCCGCTTTCACGCCTAGATTTGCCGGCTGTTTCAAGGGGAGCCGGGCAGTGGCCGATCAGCAGGTCGAGACGGACGCCGCCGGCAAACCGCCGGTTCGTCTCGGCGAGCGCTTCGAAATTCACCCCGATCGGCCGCTGCCGGACCTGCGGTCGCCGAATGCGGCCGGCTTCGTCGCCGTCGACCGTGATCGTCCGACCGCGAGCATGTTCGGCCTGGTCTGCGATGCCGATCAGCCGCCGCGGCACGACGTGCTGGCGGCGCTGCACGGCTTGCGCTCCGAGGCGCTGCTCGCGCCGCATGAATGGGGCGTGGTCGACTGGCCGGCGACGGGCCGGAAGCACTTCGCGATCATCTTCGACCGTCCCACCGGCGGCCGCGTCGTCCAATCGCTCACGCAGACGATTGCGCCGACGCATGAGGACGAGCTCATCCATCACGTGCTCCCGCCGCTGATCGCGTCGCTGCGCGAGCTCTTCGCCGCCGGCTTCACGCATCGCGCAATCCGCCCCAACAACCTGTTCTGGCGCGACGTGGCGCATCGCACCTTGGCTCTCGGCGAGTGCGTCAGCGCGCCGCCGGCGGTGTTGCAGCCGGTCGTCTGCGAGACGATCGAGAGCGGGATGGCGATGCCCGCCGGGCGCGGCAACGGCTCGCCCTCCGAAGATCTCTATGCGCTCGGCGTCACCATCATCTTCCTGCTCTTCGGCCGCAATCTCGTCGCCTCCCTCAGCGACGACCAGATCCTCGCGGAGAAGATCGGCCGCGGCTCCTATTACGCCCTGCTGCGCGGCGAGCGCCTCAACGGCGCCATCATCGAGGTCTTGCGCGGGCTCCTCACCGACGATCCGCGCGAGCGCTGGAACGTGCAGGATGTCGAAATGTGGCTCGAAGGCCGCCGGCTCTCGCCGAAGCAGCCGGCGCTGGTGAAGCGGGCGGCACGTCCTTTCGAATTCGCCGGTCATCCCTTCTACACCGCCCGCGCGCTCGGTTACGCCTTCTCCCGCGACACGGCCTCCGCCGCGCGCACCTTGAAGACGCCGGATTTCGAAATATGGATGCAGCGCAGCCTTTGCGACGAGGATCGCTTGAAGATGTTCTCGGCAGCGGTCGCCGAGGGACACGATGTCGGCGCCAGCGGTCATGACGAAAGACTGGTGGCGCGGGTGTGTATCGCGCTCGATCCGGCGGCGCCGGTGCGCTACAAGGGTTTTTCCGCCGCCATCGACGGTTTCGGCGCGGCGCTCGTCGCCGCGTTCCGCGGCCGCGGCTCGGTGCAGCAGATCGCCGAGGCGATGGGCGGCAGGCTGCCGCAATTCTGGTTCTCGGCGCAGAGCGGCCTCAAGCCCGAGCTCGTCCCGTTCCTCAAGAGCTTCGAGCGGCTGCGCCTCCACCTCGAGGATCGCCGCCCCGGCTTCGGCATCGAGCGCATCGTCTATGAGATGAACCCGAAGCTGCATTGCCTGTCGCCGACGATCGAGGCCGAGTATGTCATCGAGGCCGGCGACGTGCTGACGGCGCTCGAGCGCGTGTCGGAGAAGCGCAAGGACGACGACTTTCAGGTCGACCGCCATCTCGCGGCGTTCATCGCCACGCGCTATCGCGGCGCCGGCACCGACTGGTTCGACGCGTTGAACCACCAGGATCCGGCGCAGCGCGTGCTGGGGGCGCTTTATCTCCTGGCGCGGCTGCAACCCGTAAAAGGCCCGTCCGCCGTGCCGGCGCTCGCGCACCGCCTCGGACGCCAGCTGCCGCTGGTGATCGACCGCTACCACAGCCGCACCCGGCGCAAGCGGCTCAAAGCCGAGCTTCCCAAGGTCGTCGGCAAAGGCAATCTCGCCGATATGCTGGCCTTCGTCGACAACGCCGCCGACCGCGTGCGCGACATCCAGGGCTTCCAGCAGGCGCTGCGCGACCACGCCGTGATCGATCGGGAGCTCGACCTGCTGCATCTCGAGGCGCCGCGGCGGCCGGAAAGAGCAGCGGAGCTCGGCGCGCGCTACGCCGCGACCACGGCGAGCCTGCTCGCCTGGATCATCGCGCTCTCCGTGATCGTGACGATGAGCTGACCCATGGCGCGCGGCACGACCACGGCCAAGACCACGGCCAAGCGCAAGACCAAGCCCGGCGCCCGCAGGCGCGGCCGCAATACCGGCAGCGCCGCCATTACGCTGACGGTGATCGTCATCGTCGTGCTGGCGCTCACCGCCTTGCCGCTCTGCCTTCTCGTCATTGGCGGGATGCTGCCGACCGCCGTCGCTGTCGTGGTCGACCACCACCAACGCCGTTATCTCGCGCGCACGGTCGGCGCCATGAACCTAGCCGGGGTGATGCCGGGTGCGCTCCGCCTGTGGGAAGCGGGCATCAGCTTCGACAGCCTGCAGCAGGTGATCGACAGCCCCTACAACTGGCTCGTCATGTATGGCGCCGCCGCGATCGGCTGGGTGCTTTACTTCTGTGTGCCGCCGGTGGTCGCGATGGTGATCGAGGTCAGGGTCGACGAGACCAAGCATCGCCTCGAGACGCAAGCCAAGGCGCTGGTCGAGGAATGGGGCGAGGAAGTGACGGGACGGAAGCGCGACGGCTGAAGCGCGTCGCCTAGCTCGGCAACAAGCGGCGGTCCATCGCCGCGGTCTTGATCGCTTTCTGCAGCTTCTCGAAGGCACGCACTTCGATCTGGCGTACGCGCTCGCGCGAGATGCCGTATTTCTGCGACAGATCCTCGAGCGTCGTCGGCACGTCGCGCAGGCGTCGCTCGGCGAGGATGTCGCGCTCGCGCGGCGTCAGATGCGACATCGCCCCGCGCAGGAGGTCGCGGCGCAAGCCGAGTTCCTGACGCTCGCCGAGGCTCGTTTCCTGGTCTTCGACATCGTCGACGAGCCAGTCCTGCCATTCGCCTTCGCCGTCGCTGCGCAGCGGCGCGTTGAGCGAATGGTCGGGAGCCGCAAGGCGCCGATTCATGCTGACGACGTCGGCCTCCGGCACGCCGAGCTCGGTGGCGATCTTCTTGACGTTCTCGGGCGAGAGATCGCCATCCTCGATCGCCTGGAGCTGGCCCTTGAGCTTGCGCAGGTTGAAGAAGAGTTTCTTCTGCGCCGCGGTGGTGCCCATCTTCACCAGCGACCAGGAGTGGAGGATGTATTCCTGGATCGAGGCGCGGATCCACCACATGGCGTAGGTGGCTAGGCGGAAGCCGCGATCGGGATCGAAGCGCTTCACCGCCTGCATCATCCCGACATTGCCCTCGGAGATCAGCTCGGACAGCGGCAAGCCGTAGCCGCGATAGCCCATCGCGATCTTGGCGACGAGACGGAGGTGGCTGGTGACGAGGCGCTGCGCCGCGTCGGGGTCGGCATGCTCGCGCCAACGCTTGGCGAGCATGTACTCCTCTTCGGGCTGCAGCATCGGGAATTTGCGGATCTCCTGGAGATACCGCGCCAGATTCCCTTCCGAAGAGATGCTTGGCAGGGCGTGACTGCTTGCCGTCGCCATCCGTAGTTACCTCGGCATCGCGGCTCGTCGATACGTCTTATCCGGATGCCGCAATGCAACACATCCTAACCCGAAGACGCCGCGCTTGTCCAATTTAGATACGCTCTAAACAACCGATCAGAGCCCCGATATCCGCGGGCAAGTGGCTGGAGAACTGGACGTATTCGCCGGTTGCGGGATGGCGGAATCCGAGCAGCACCGCGTGCAGCGCCTGGCGCGGGAAAGCGGCGACTTGCTCGCGCAGCGCCGCCGGCAAGGCGCGCAGCCGGGCGAGGCTCCTTTGGTTGCCATAGGTCGGATCGCCGATGAGAGCGTGGCCGCGCTCGGCCATATGGACGCGGATCTGATGCGTGCGGCCGGTGGCGAGCCGGCATTCGACCAGTGCCGCCGCGTCCTTGAAGGCGCGCAGCACCTTGTAGCGCGTCACCGCCGCTTTGCCGCCGTCGCGCAGCACCGCCATCTTCTTGCGGTTCTGCGGGCTGCGGCCGATGCGGCCCGATATCTCGCCGTCGCGCGGCTGCGGCACGCCCCAGACCACGGCGTGGTAGGCGCGATTGATGCGGCGCGCGGCGAAATCGGCGGTGAGCCGCGCCTGGGCGAGCTCGTCCTTGGCGACGACCATGAGGCCGCTCGTATCCTTGTCGAGGCGATGGACGATGCCGGGCCGGCGCACGCCGCCGATGCCGGCAAGGCTCTCGCCGCAATGCGCGAGCAGGGCGTTGACCAGCGTGCGGTCGGGATTGCCCGGTGCCGGGTGGACGACGAGGCCCGCCGGCTTGTCGATCACCAGCAGATGCGGATCTTCATAGACTATGGTGAGATCCATCGCCTGCGGCACCGGCGTGTCGGCGACCGGCGGCGGTAGCGCGAGCTCGAAGGTCTGGCCCGGTTTGACCCTCAGGGAGGGGTCGGTTATCGTCGCGCCCTCCATGGTCACCCGGCCCGCCTCGACGAGATGCTTCAAGCGGGTGCGCGACATCTCGGCGAGCCGCTCCGCCAGCAAGCGATCGAGACGCTCGCCGGCCTCGCCGGGCTCAACGGTGACACGCTTCACCGCCGCGCCGGTGTCCGAAGGCTCGATCATCGCCCTAGAGTGACGGGAAGCATGCGGGCTCTCAAGGTCCTGGTCGTCGTCATGGGCGTGCTGCTGGTCGGCGGCACGACGGCACTGATCATCGCCGTCATCGAGCGCGCCCGGCAGCATCTAGCCGAGCCGGCGGCTGCGCCGCCGCCGCCGCCGGGACACGGTTTCGGTCGCGCCGTCGTCGATCTGCCGGCCGGCGCCCGCGTCATCGCCGTCGAGCCGGCCGGCGAGCGGCTGGTGGTGCGCATCGCCCTCGCCGAAGGCGGCGAGGCGCTGATCCTGATCGACGCGCGCAACGGCGCCACGCTCGGCACGATCGAGCTGCGGCCGGGTGAAACGGGAGCGATGAAGCCATGAATTTTCGCAGCGACAACGTCACCGGCATCGCGCCCGAGATCCTCGCCGCCGTCGCCGCGGCGAATGCCGGGACGGCGCCCTCGTATGGCGCCGACGCCATCACCGAGCGCGTCGCGCATCTGGTCGCCGAACTCTTCGAGCACGAGGTGGCGGTGTTCCCGGTGGCGACCGGCACCGCCGCCAATGCGCTGGCGCTGGCGAGCCTGACGCCGGTCTGGGGGGCGATCTATTGTCACGAGGTCTCGCATATCCAGACCGACGAATGCGGCGCGCCCGAG
>JASHUO010000395.1 GCA_030039975.1 Alphaproteobacteria bacterium | reverse complement strand
AAGAGCGGCAGCATCTCGGCCGAGATGGCGGTCGTGCTCAAGATTGCCGCACGCTCGCGCCTCAACATTTTGATCTCGGGCGGCACGGGCTCGGGCAAAACCACGACCCTCAACGCCATGTCGCAGATGATCGACGAAGGCGAGCGCGTCTGTACCATCGAGGACGCGGCCGAGCTTCAGCTCCAGCAGCCACATGTGGTGCGTCTGGAAACGCGCCCGCCCAATCTCGAGGGCAAGGGCGAAATCACCATGCGCGATCTGGTCAAGAACACGCTGCGTATGCGTCCCGATCGCATCATCCTGGGTGAGATCCGCGGCGCCGAGGCGCTCGACATGCTTCAGGCGATGAATACCGGCCATGACGGCTCGCTCTGCACCATCCACGCCAACCGGCCGCGCGAGGCGCTTACCCGACTTGAGAACATGGTCGGCATGTCCGGCGTCAGTCTGTCGGCCAAGGCGGTGCGCCAGCAGATCGCCGCAGCCGTCCATATGGTGGTGCAGGTCAGCCGTATGCGCGACGGCGGCCGCCGCATCATCGCCGTCACCGAGATCGTCGGGATGGAGGGCGAGATCATCACCACGCAGGACCTCTTCAGCTATCAATACGAGGGCGAGGGCGCCGACGGCAAGCTCAAGGGTTCCTTCAAATCCACCGGCCTCAGGCCGCATTTCACGCCGCGGGCCGAGTATTACGGGCTCGACCGCGCGCTGATGGAGGCGATGGGATGAAGGGTCTCTTCGGCGATCCCCTGCTGCTCGTCTTCGGTGCCGGCGTCGGCATCGTCCTCTTATGCCTGTTCTTCGCCTTCGGCGACGACAAGGATAGTAAGCATACGAAGCGCGTGGACCGGCTCAAATCGCGCGTCCAGGGGCAAATCGCCGAGGCGCTGCAGCTGCGCCGCGAGACCGGCGACCGCGGCAGGATCGACCAGCTGGTGCTGCGCTTCATGCCGCGTCCCGAGCTGCTGCGCGAGCGGCTCCGCCGCACCGGCCGGCCGATCAGCCTCGGCGCCTATGGCATCGGCTGTCTGGTGGTGGCGGCCCTCGCCTTCGGCGGCATACTCGCCTTCGGCCAATCGGTGCTGACGGCGCTGCCCGTGGCGATCCTGATCGGGTTGTGGCTGCCGCATCTCTTCATCGGCTTTCTCGCCAAGCGCCGCGCCAACGCCTTCGGCAAGCATTTTCCCGAGGCGATCGGGCTGATGGTGCGCGGCTTGAAATCAGGCCTGCCGGTGACCGAGACCTTCCAAATCGTGGCGCAGGAGGTGCCGGATCCCGTCGGCACCGAGTTCCGCCAAGTGGCCGACCAGATCCGCCTCGGCCATCCGCCGGAACAGGCGCTGTGGGACGCCGCTCGGCGCACCGACACGCCCGAGCTCAAGTTCCTCGTGGTGACGCTGTCGATCCAGCGCGAGACCGGCGGCAATCTCGCCGAAACGCTGGAGAATCTCGACAACATCCTGCGCCGGCGACGGCAGATGAAGCTCAAGGTCAGGGCGATGTCCTCGGAAGCACGGGCGAGCGCGATGATCATCGGCGCGCTCCCCTTCATCATGACTGGCATCCTTTCGGTGGTGAACTCAGCCTATATCAGCCTGCTTTTCACCACCGTGCGCGGCCATCACCTGCTGATCGGCGCGGCCTGCAGCATGGCCCTCGGCGTCGGCGTCATGACCAAGATGGTGAAGTTCGACATATGAACCTCCCACACCTCACTCTCGGCGGGCTGGCGCTCAACGACACCACGGTGGCCGTTCTCGCCGGCATCCTCGTCTTCATCAGCATCCTGGCCCTCGGCAACGCGCTGGTGCCGCACGATCCCATGGCGTCGCGGCTCCGCAACCACCAGAAGCGCCGCGAGCAGCTGCGCACCGCCTTCCTCTCCGGCAACACCGTCAACGACCGCAAGCGCGCCTCGGTCGGTGCGCTGAAGCGCCTCCTCGACCGGATGAAGCTGCTGCGCGGCGACGAGGCGCGCAAGACCAGCGACCAGCTCGCCCAGGCCGGTTGGCGTTCGCGCGACGCCATCGTCATCTATCTCGGCCTCAGGCTGGCGCTGCCCTTCGTTGGCGCGCTGGCCGGGTTCTTCCTGCTCCTCTCGTTCATGCCCGAGGCGACCGTGACCAACAAGCTGCTCGGCGTGCTGGTCGCCGGTATCGTCGGCGGCTTCGCGCCGGTGCTCGGCCTCAGGCAAGCCATCAAGCGCCGCCAGACGCGGCTGCGCCGGCAGCTGCCGGACGGACTCGACTTGCTGGTGATCTGCGCCGAGGCCGGCCTCAGCCTCGACGCCGCGCTCACCCGCGTCTCGCGCGAACTCGGCCTGTCGGCGCCCGACCTGGCCGACGAGCTCGGCCTCACCTCGGTCGAGCTGGGCTTTCTGCCGAACCGGCGCCAGGCGTTGATGAACCTGGCGAAGCGCACCGAGCTGCCGTCGATCCGCGGCGTCGTCAACACGCTGGTGCAGACCGAGCGCTACGGTACGCCCCTTGCCCACTCGTTGCGCGTGCTCTCGGCCGAGTTCCGCGAGGAGCGGATGCTCAAGGCCGAGGAGAAAGCGGCGAAGCTGCCGGCAACGCTCACCGTACCGATGATCCTGTTCATCCTACCGACGCTGTTCATCGTCCTCATCGGACCGGCGATCATTCAGGTCATGGCGACGATGAAGCCCTGACCTTCCCCGTGTCTTTGTCTTTGCGCAAGCGGCAGTGACCCATACGTGGTAAGCGATCCGGCGGCCTTGTTGACCGGCTCCTGACCAGACCGCGCAAGAACCGTAGCACCCGCCGCGACGGAAGGTAGACTTCGTTGCATCGAACTCAAGTGCCGATTGGCCTCTTTCCCTCCGGACGCGCCCGCGGACCGAACCTCAGCGCCCGCGCACCGTCGCGGCGGACTGGCCGAAGAGGATCTTCGCCGCATCCGGATTGTTGGCGGGCACGGCTTGGAATTCCTTCGCGCGGGCATAGGCACGCT
>JASHUO010000394.1 GCA_030039975.1 Alphaproteobacteria bacterium | reverse complement strand
TCTCTAACTGCTGGCGTTCCGACCCTGGCTGGTGGATTCTGTTGGCGGCTCCCCATGGCACGACACCGCGGAGCTGCTATTCGACATCCGGCAGATGGACTTTCCAAGACTCTTCCTCAGACGGCCGGTTGCGACCACGCTGTTGACACTGGGCGTTGCGCTGGCCGGCGCGATCGCCTTTTTCCTGCTTCCGATCGCGCCGCTGCCGCAGATCGATTTTCCGGCGATCGTCGTGCAGGCGTGGCTCGCGGGCGCCAGCCCGGAGATCATGTCCACCAGCATCGCCGCTCCTTTGGAGCGCCATCTCGGCCAGATTGCCGATGTCACCGCGATGACCTCGTCGAGCTATCGCGGCTATACCGAGATACGGCTGATTTTCGGATTGGACCGGAGCATCAATGGCGCCGCACGCGACGTCGAGGCGGCGATCAACGCCGCGCGCGCCGACCTGCCCAGCACGCTCAAGAGCAACCCCAGCTACTACAAGGTCAATCCCGCCGAAGCGCCGATCCTGCTCCTGGCGCTGATCTCGACGACGCGCAGCGCCGGCCAGCTTTACGACGCCGCTTCCATCTTCCAGCAGAAGCTGTCGCAGGTCCAAGGCATCGGCCTGGTCCAGATCGAGGGCAGCTCGAAGCCTGCGGTTCGCATCGAGCTCAATCCACACGCGCTGTTCCACTACGGCATCGGGCTCGAGGATGTGCGCGCCGCGCTCGCCGCGGCGAATGCCAACGCTCCCAAGGGCGCTATCGAAAGCAATGGCCGCCGCTACCAGATCTACACCAACGATCAGGCACGCGACGCCGCGCAGTATCGCTCGCTCGTGATCGCCTCGCGAGACGGCTCGGTGGTGCGCCTCTCCGACGTCGGCGACGCCGTCGATTCCGTCGAAGACTTGCGCAACCAGGGCCTCGCGGACGGGAAGCCCGCCGTCCTGGTGATCCTCTATCGTCAGCCGGGCGCCAATATCGTCGACACGAGCGACCGGGTGAAAGCACTGCTGCCGCGCCTGCGGGCGTCAGTACCCGCCGACATCGACATCGCGGTGACGTCCGATCGCACCGTCACCATCCGCGC
Organism: Alphaproteobacteria bacterium; assembly: GCA_030039975.1. GTDB lineage: Bacteria > Pseudomonadota > Alphaproteobacteria > ATCC43930 > CGMCC-115725 > DAHUYF01. The sequence continues at coordinate 6,126 of JASHUO010000394.1, read as the reverse complement.
CGCGCTCCACGAAGTCGAGACGACGCTGCTGATCTCGATCGGCTTGGTGATCCTTGTCGTCTTCCTGTTCCTGCGCCGCACAACCGCCGCGCTGATCCCGAGCGTCGCCATTCCCGTATCGCTGCTTGGCACGTTCGGCGCCATGTATCTGCTGGGCTACAGCCTGGACAACCTGTCGCTGATGGCCCTCACCATCGCCACCGGCTTCGTCGTCGACGACGCGATCGTCGTCTTGGAAAACATCACGCGTCACCGCGAAGCCGGTGTCTCGCGCTTCGCCGCGGCCACGCGCGGCGCGGCCGAAGTCGCCTTCACCGTGCTCGCCATGAGCACGTCCCTGGTCGCCGTTTTCATCCCGATCCTGCTCATGGGCGGCCTGGTTGGACGGATGTTCCGCGAGTTCGCCGTGACCCTGTCGATCGCGATTGCGATCTCTCTCGTCGTCTCACTGACAGCGACGCCTGTCATGTGTGCCTCACTCACCCAACGCGATACGGGAGCCTCGCCGGGGCGATTGGCGCGACTTGCCGAGAACGGGTACGGGAGTGTTCTGGGCCTATACCAGCGCACGCTTGTCTGGGCACTCGCCCATGCTCGGCTGACGATGCTGGTCCTGATCGCCATCCTTGGTCTCAACCTCTATCTCTTCGCGATCGTACCGAAGGGATTCTTTCCGCAGCAGGATACGGGACGACTGGTCGGCTGGGTCGAGCCTGATCAAAGCGCCTCTTTCGCCCTCATGCGCGGCAAGCTGACGGCATTGCTATCCGTCGTCCAGAAGAACCCCGCAGTTGACAGCGTCGCCGGCTACGCCTGGGGTTTCGTCATGGTCTCCCTGAAGCCGCTCGCCGAACGCAAAGTTTCCGCCGACGAGGTGATCGCCGCGCTGAGAACAGGGCTGGCCAAGGTGCCGGGAGCGACCCTGCGCCTGCGCGTCGCACAAGACATCAATATTGGCGCGCAGGCCGGACACGCTCAGTACCAGTACACCGTGCTCGCGGACAACCTCGGCGAGCTGACCGCTTGGATGCCCAGAATCGTCAAGGCGTTGCAGCTCCTCCCTGAGATCGTCGATGCCGGCTTAGACGAAAACAATGAGGGCCTCGCCGACAACCTGGTTGTCGATCGCGCGACCGCGACGCGGCTCGGGCTCAGCGTGACCCAGATCGACAATACGCTCTACGACGCCTTCGGTCAGCGTCAGGTCTCGACGATCTACGACCCGCTCAACCAATACCATGTGGTCATGGAGCTTGCCCCTCGCTACTGGGCAAACCCTGAAGCGTTACGCGACATCTACGTAAGCACGGGAGCAGGTCCGGTAAGCGGAACCAGCGGCAGCAACGCGGTGGTCGGCACAATCTCCGACCCGCCGCCGAGGTCGGAGCCTGGCCGCATCGAGTCGGCCGCGGCCGAGCTCGCCGCCAATACGGCGCGCAATCAGAGCTCGAACCAGCTGGGCAATGCCGGACGAGAGCGCGTGTCGACGGGCGAGGCGGTCAGCACCGGCGTCGAGACGATGGTGCCGCTCGCGGCGTTCAGTGGCTTCGAGATCGGGACGACGCCGTTCGGCATCGATCACCGGGGACCATTCGTCGCCGATACGATCTCGTTCAATCTGGCGCCCGGCAAATCCTTGAGCGACGCGGTCGCAGCGATCGATCGAGCGATGAGCCGATTGAACTTGCCCGCCGGCATCCACGGCAGCTACCAGGGAACGGCGCGCGTGTTCGAGCAATCGGTCGCCAATGAGCCGATTCTTATCCTCGCGGCGCTGGTGACGGTCTACATCGTGCTGGGATTCCTCTACGAGAGCTATGTGCATCCGCTCACGATCCTGTCGACCCTGCCCTCCGCCGGCGTCGGCTCGGTGCTCGCTCTGATGGCGTTTCAAACCGAATTCAGCCTCGTCGCGCTGATCGGCTTGATTCTCCTCATCGGCATCGTGCAAAAGAACGCGATCATGATGATCGACTTCGCGCTCCATGCCGAGCGCAGCCAAGGGCTGAGTTCGCGCGAGGCGATTTACCAGGCGTGCCTGCTGCGCTTCCGTCCGATCATGATGACGACGATGGCGGCGCTGCTGGGCACGCTGCCGCTGATGCTTGCCGGCGGCGCCGGCGCGGAGTTGCGCCGGCCGCTCGGCATTTCGGTCGCGGGCGGGCTGATGGTGAGCCAATTGCTCACGCTCTACACGACGCCGGTCGTCTATCTCTACTTCGATCGCTTCCGGGCCGGGCGACGCAATCGATAGAAACGTCGGCCCGCAGCGACCTGCTTCGCTTTGGTTCGTTCCGGCCGACCTTATTCCGCAGCCGTTTTTTGCGTCGCCGCTTGCAGCGCACGCCAGATCCGGTCGGGACGAAGCGGCAGCTCGTCGATTTCGATCCCAAAGGGCTGAAGCGCGTCGCAGACCGCGTTGGTCACGGCGCCCGGTACGGCACCCGGAATGCCTTCGCCCAGCCCACGGCTGCCGAGTGGCGTGTGTGGACAGGGCGTGCCCGCCTCGTGGTGGACCTCGATCGAGGGCACGTCCGCCGCCGTCGCCAGTTTGTAGTTCTCGAAGCTGCTGGTGAGCTGCTGACCGGCCTCGTCATAGACGAACTGCTCGAAGAGCGCATTCGAGATGCCCTGGACGACGCCACCTTGGACCTGGGCTTCCACGATCTGCGGATTGATGACCGTGCCGACGTCCTCGGAGGTGACGTAGCGCGTTATCTTGAACTGCCCGGTCTTGGCGTCGACCTCGACGAAGCAGGCATGGGCGCTGAAGCAGATCATCGGCGCGTCCGCTTCGAAGAAAGCGGTGTGCTCGAGGCCGCCCGATTCACCCTGCGGCAGGTTCAACGGCGCCATGATGATGCGCTCGACCATTTCGCGGAAGGTTTTGCGGATGTTGTCGTCCTTCGTGAACACGATCTGCCCGTCGGCAAACACGAAATCGCTCGGGTCGGCGTCGAGCTTCAGGTCATGCGCCATGATCCGCGCGATCTTCTTCTTGAGGAAACGGCAAGCGATCGAGATCGCGCTTACCGTGTAGGAGCCGGAGCGCGCGCCGATGGTCCCCGAGCCGAACGGCGTCGTACCGGTATCGCCATGGGCGACGATCACGTCGTTGGGGTGGATGCCGAACTCTTGGGCGACGACCTGTGCCATTGTCGTCTCATGCCCCTGGCCCCCCGGCGCATCGCCTTCGAAGACCAGCACTTTACCGCGCGGATCGAGCCGCACTGTCGCCGCGCCGTAGCCAGGCTGGTTCTCCATCGGCACAAGCACCGAGGAGGCGACACCCGAGAGCTCGGCACCAACGCCGAAGCCCAGACCGATGTAGCGTCCCTGCCGCCGCGCTTCCTGCTGCTCGGCACGAAACTTGGGGAGGTCGATCGTCTTGGTGAGCAGGTCCCAGACCTTGAGGAAATCGCCGCTGTCGTAGTTGACGCCCGTCGCGGTGACATGCGGCAGGCTGCGGATGAAGTTGATCCGTCGGACCTCCGCGGGATCCTTGCCGATGCGTCGTGCGATCTTGTCGATCGACCGTTCCAATGCAAATCGGGCCGGGAAGGCTCCGAACGACCGGGCCGGCGAAAGCACCGCCTTGTTGGTGCATGCGACGCGAATCTTGATGTCGCACTTCGGCAGGTCGTAGGCGTTCGGGAGCAAGGCGGCGCCGAGAAAAGGCATGAGGTAGCCCCAGTAGACGCCTTCGCAGCCGTCGCCGTTGTCGGCGAGGCCGCGGTCCCGCAGCGCGACGATCCGGCCGTCTTTTGTGGCGGCAACTTCGAGATCGTGCATCTGGTCCCGCTCCTGGCTCACCGACATCAGATGCTCTTCACGCGTCTCGAGCCAGCGCACGGGCCGCTTCAGCTTCCGGGCCATGTAACAGACGAGGATCGGCTCGCGGTAGAAGGGCGCCTTGACGCCAAACCCTCCCCCCTGGTCACGGGGCGCAATCACTCGCAGCTTTTCAGCCGGGATATCGAGGACGTCGGACATGGCGAGGCGGTCTATATGCGGCCGTTGCGTCGTGATCCAGGCGGTCATGCCGTCGCCGTCGTCCCAGGTCGCGAGCGCGCCGCGGGTCTCCAAAGGGGTGACGCCGCAACGGTGCACGCGGTAGCGCTGCTTGACCGCGACGTCTGCCGCGCGGATCAGGCCGTCTACCTCGGCGTCGTTCGCAGCCTGCGTCTCGGGAGTCCCGCCGCCGGTGAAGGTCAATGCAAACATCTCATTGTCGGGCCACCCCTCGTGGACGAGAGGCGCCGCCGGGTCCAACGCCGTTTCCATATTGCGCACATGAGGAAGCGGCTCGTATTCGACCTCGACCAGTTCGGCCGCGTCTTCCGCCACGTATTTGTCGCGCGCGATCACCGCGGCGACGGGTTCGCCATGGAATTTCACCTTGTCCACGGCCAGCGGCCAGAAGGTCGGATACCGGGCCGGTAGGGCAGGCACGACGACCGGCTGCGGCAACGGCTTGATCTGATCCTTGATGTCCGCACCGGTCACGGCGGCGACGACGCCCGGAAGGGCGCGCGCGGCGCTGACATCAATGCGCTTGATGCGGGCATGAGCGTGCGTACTGCGGACGAAGACGAGGTGCAGCATGCCGGGAACGAGAATGTCGGCGAAATACTGGCCTTTGCCGGTCGTGAGCCGATGGTCCTCCTTCCGACTGAACTGACGTCCGACCCAGTCTGAAGATCTTGGCTGCCGGTCATGCGGCATGTTGATGGTGCTGGTCACGGCGTTCGCTCCCTGGTGTGATGTCTAGAGTCTGTCGCAGACCGTCTACCTCGCCCGTCCGGCGGCATCCTTTATGGCATCTACAATATGAGCGTAGCCGGTACATCGGCAGAGGTTCCCAACAAGCGCGCTGCGGATCTCCGCCTCAGTTGGACGCGCATTCATCTTGAGGAATTCGGCGGCGTTCATCAGGATCCCCGAGGTGCAAAAGCCGCATTGCAAGGCGTGATGGTCGTTGAAGGCCTTTTGCAGGACGCTGAGCTCGCCATCGACCGCGAGCCCTTCGACCGTGGTTATCCGATGTCCATCCGCCTGCACGGCCAGCATCAAGCAGGACTTCACCGCCTCGCCGTCGAGATGGACTGTACAGGCGCCACACACCCCTTCGAAGGTGCAAGCGACATGGGTTCCGGTCAGCCCCGCGACATCACGGATGAAGTCGACGAGCAGCATCCGAATGGGGACGCTCTGTTGGTAGAGTTCACCGTTGATGGTGATGGATATGGTCTTGTTCATGCCGCCCTCCGGGCTTGGGCTCGGGCAAAAGCTGTGGAGATGACCTCGCGCGCCAGCGCCGAGATCAGCGCCTTGCGATAGCTCGCATCGGCCCACATGTCGGCTTGGACTTCGGTTGACGCCGCGGCCCCATCTGCTGCGGCGGCTATCGCGTCGGCGTCCTTCGCGGCGACCCCCGCGAGCGCCTCCTCGCCGGCCTTGCTCCGTCGCGGACCCGTGGCGAGTCCACCGACCGCCAGTCGCGCCCGTCGGCAACGGCCGTCATCACCGATCTGGACAAAGGCGCATACGCCGACGACCGGGAGAGCGTCGGTCACCAGTCCCCATTTCTTGTAGGCGCTGCCGGATTTAGGAGGGGCGCCGGGCAATACGACGGCAAGCAGAATCTCGTTTTCCTTACGGGCCGTCTCAAGCGGGCCGCGCAGGAACTCTTCGGCCGGAAGCGTCCGTTTTTCGCCCTTGGTATCCAGCAGCTCGACCGACGCGCCGAGACCTATGCAAGTCGGCGGCATGCAGGCCGCCAAGTAGTTCCAGCAGAGGCTGCCGCCGATCGTCCCGCGGTTGCGAACCTGACGGTCGCCGACATGGCTGGCGGCATCGCGCAGAGCCTCGTAGGCGCCGTCGAGCCGTTCCTCCGCGGCGATGTCCCGATAGCGCGTCATCGCGCCGAGGCGCACGCCGTTCGCGCCGGCCGAAACGCCCTTCAATTCCACGACGTGCTGGAGATCGATCAAAGTTCTGGGCGAGATGAGGCGGGATTTGATGGCCTGCATGAGGCTTTGACCGCCGGCGATGAACTGCGCCTCGCCGGCGGCTTGGGCGCCCAGCGCCTGCAACGCCTCCTGCACCGTTTCAGGCGCGAGATAG
>JASHUO010000036.1 GCA_030039975.1 Alphaproteobacteria bacterium | reverse complement strand
GCGGAGCTGCTCGGCGCCCCGGTCTATGCCGAGGGCATTGCCAACACCGCGTCCTTCCCGGGCTCCCACCCGCTGTTCCGCGGCAGCATGGTGCGGCTCGCGCCGGCGATTCGCAGCACGCTGCAGCAATACGACCTGCTGCTCTCGATCGGCGGCGATCTCTTCACCCTGTCGCTCCCTTCCGAGACCGATCCGATGCCGCCGGAGCTGCCGATCATCCATCTCGATCTCGATCCCTGGGAGATCGGCAAGAATTACGCGGCGAAAACCGCCATTCTCGGCGATCCCAAGGCGAGCCTGCCCGAGCTGACCGAAGCGCTCGCAGCGCGTCTCAGCCCGGCGCAGCGGGCGCGCGCCGAGAGCCGACGCCAGGCGGTGCAAAAGGCCATCGCCGCCGAGCGCGAGGCGCTCGTCGCCAAAGCGCGTGCCGAGGCGGCGAAGACGCCGATCCGGCCGCTGGCGCTGCTCGAGGCGCTGGGCGCGGCGCTGCCGCGGGACGCGGTCGTCGTCGAAGAGGCGGTCTCTTCCTCGCCGGGGCTGCGTCAGCTGGTGCGCAGCGACGATCCGCAGAGCTTCTTCGGCCTGCGCGGCGGCGGCATCGGCTGGGGTCTGCCCGCCGCCATCGGCGTCAAGCTGGCGCTCCCCGACCGGCCGGTGGTGGCGCTGATCGGCGATGGCAGCGCCATGTACACTTGCCAGGCGCTATGGAGCGCGGCGCATGACAAGGTCGCCGTCGTCTTCGTCATCCTCAACAACCGCTCCTACCGGATCTTGAAGCAGCGCACCAACGCGATGAAGGGCTTCGCCGCGCAGACCGACCGTTATGTCGGCATGGATCTGGTCGATCCGCCGGTCGACTATGTCGGACTGGCGCAGGCGCTCGGGGTCAAAGGCGCACGTGCGACCGCCCTCGGCGAGGCGGTCACGCTCGTGCGCGAAGCCCTCGCCGGCAGCGCCCCCTCGCTCATCGAGGTCGAGCTCGATCGCACCTACACGCCGGTCTGATCCGCACGCGCCGAAACAATGACTCGAAGGAAGTAGGTGACAAAGCCCGCATTTTAACTACTCTATTTTCTCAAGAACACATTTCCCGCCGACACGGGGCGATGGAAAAACGGCCGGGGGCAAAGGGCTCGCTGCCGATAAAGATAACCAGGAGGGAGAAGATGCATCAAAAGAAGACGTTTGCGTTCTCCATGGCACTTGCCTTGGGAGCGCTGGTGGGTGGCTGCGCGCAGCAGCAAGCGGCTGCGCCGGCGCCGGCCAAGGTGGGAGAGGCGGCCATGATGGCTGTGCCGCCCGACGCCGCGACCATGGCGGATTGGACGACCTATCACGGCACCTGGCGGGATTACGATTTCAGCGGCCTCGACCAGATCAATAGCGACAATGTGAAAAACCTGCAGGTGGCCTGGACGCATGATCCCGGCCGCGACACTCGCGGCTTGCAGTCCATGCCGTTGGCTGAAGGCGGGGTCGTCTATTATTCCGGCTCCTATAGCCGCGTTTATGCGCTGGACGGCGCCACCGGCAAGGAGATCTGGCACTTCTTCCCCACCGTCGACGAGGCTCTGATCAAGCGCCAAACGCATTCGCCCTATAACCGCGGCGTCGCCCTCGGCGACGGGCGCGTTTATGTCGGCACGGTGGATGGCCGCCTCATCGGCCTCGACGAGAAGACCGGCAAGAAGCTCTGGGATACCAAGCTGATCAATTCCGAGAAGCTCACCGTCGGCTTCACCGGCGCGCCGCTGTTCCTGCCGGGCAAAAACATGGTGGTGATCGGGGCGCAAGGCGGCGAGTGGCCCTATCGCGGACCGCTCTTCGGCGTCGATGCCACCACGGGCAAACGCAAGTGGACGTTCCTCACCGTCGGGCCGGACGCCAAGTCACGCGCGACCTGGGGGCACAATTCCTGGCGAACCGGCGGCGGCGGCGGCTGGATGCCAGGCTCCTATGACGCCTCCAGCAACACGCTGTGGTGGGGCACTGCCAATCCCGCGCCGCTCTATGACTGGTCCGGGCCCGATTGGCAGCATAAGGGTGCGCGGCCGGGCGACAATCTCTATACCACGTCGGTGCTCGCCCTCGATCCCGATAACGGCACGCTCAAATTCTATCACCAGGAGCTGCCGCACGACGGCTGGGACTTCGACAGCGCCATTGGCGAGTTCGTGCAGATCGACGAAAACGGCCAGCATCTCGTCGTCCATCCCAACAAGAGCGGCTATATCTTCGTCTATAACCGCGACAATGGCAGTATCGTCAATATCTGGCGCATCACCGAGAACAGCAACTTCGTGAAATCGATCGACCCCAAGACCGGGGAGCTGATCGGCCGCCGCGACTTCACCGCGGGACCGGTCAATCCGCCGCTCTGCCCGGCGATCGATGGCGGCGTCAGCTGGAATTCGGGCGCCTATGATCCGCGCACCGGCACTTGGTACAAGGTCGGCAATGAGTGGTGCATCGACCTGAAGGTGGTGAAGACCCAACCGATCCTCGAGCCGCAAGCTCAGCTCAATATCGGTGCCGAGTTCCACGAAGTGCCGCCTCCAGGCCAAGACAAGATCTGGGGCCATGTCGACGCCCGCGATCCCGTCAGCGGCCAGCTCAAATGGCAGGTGAAGTTCCCGGAGCCGCCGCTGGCGAGCCTGCTCGCGACGGCGGGCAACCTGCTCTTCGTGCCGGATGCCAGGGGCGTGCTGCACGCCTATGATTCGCGCAACGGCCAGGAGCTGTGGTCGCATTCCGACGGCAACGCCGGCCATGATGGCGGCATCATGACCTACGAGGCGGGCGGCAAGCAGTATGTCGCCGTCGTCGCCGGCTGGGGCGGGATGGTCACCGATGGCTATCCCAAGATGTTCGGCGAGCCCTTCACCAGCATGCCGCGCAATACCGGCGTGCTGACGGTCTATGCGCTGAAATAGTCGCGGAAGGGGCGTGTGGGCGGGGCGGGGCGAGGGTGCCCCGCCCTTGCCACGCGGGAGCATCGGACATGTCTCGATTTGGTCTCGGAATGGCCGCCTTGGCGGTCACCTTCCTCTTTGCCGCGCCCGTCCTAGCGGCAAAGGAGCAGCCCATGACCGACGAACAAGTCGAAGGGCTGTTCGCCTCGACCTGCGGCTTCTGCCATGCGGAAGGCGGCCGCGTCGCCGGCAAAGGGCCGCAGCTCATGGGTACCAAGCGCAGCGACGCCTTCATCATCAATCGCATCAAGCATGGCAAGGAGGGCCGCATGCCGGCGTTCGGCGACCAGTTTTCGGATGCGCAGATCAAAAGCATCCTGCATTACATCCGCCATTTGAAGCCGGAGTGACAGCCATGTCGCGCGCTTACCCCATCGCCGCTGCCATCGCCGCGCTGCTGGGCTCGGCGCTGTTCGCCGCCCCCGCCTCGGCGCGCAGCCTCGAAGCGATCAAGGCGAGCGGCACCATCGCCGTTTGCGCCCACCCGAATTCCCTGCCTTTCGCCAGCAAGGATGGCCGCATTCACGGCTTCCAGGTCGATCTCGCCGAGGCGCTGGCGCGGCAGCTCGGCGTCACCTTGACCCGCGACTGGATCATCAGCCGCTATGATCTCTACCGCGCTCATTGCGACATCGTCATGGACAGCATCGACGATGCGGAAGCGCAGGCGGATTCCGGGCTGGAGCCGTCCAAGCCCTATCGGAGCAGCGGCGTTGCGCTCGCCATCCGCGCCGACGAAAAGATCCGCTCGCTCGACGATATCGGCAAGGGCAGGGTCGCCGTGCTCACCAGCTCGATCGCAGCGATGACACTCAACCAGCGCGGCATCGACACGATCCCGGGCCTGTTCGAGGACGAGCTCCTCGATATGCTCGCAAAGCACGAAGCCGATGCGGCCGCGGTCACGCCGACGTCGGCCGGCTACTACAATCTCCGCCATCCCGATGCGAAGGTGCGGCTGCTCTACGTCTTCGACAAGCAGCCTGACCTCTCCTGGAACGTCGCGGTCGGCATGCGGCAACCCGATCCGGAGTTGCGCCAGGCGATCGACGCCGCTCTCACCCATCTCCTCGCCGACGGCACGGTGAAGCGCGTCTTCGCCCGCTACGGCGTCGAGGTGTTGCCGCCTAAATAGACGACAGACGACGGATGACAGAGGACAGATGACCCTTTCATCTGTCGTCCGTCCTCTGTCCTCCGTCGTCTGCCTAACGCTTTCCCGTCGGCAGCTTGTTGAACGGCACGTCCTTGTCGACGCGCAGATCGGCCGGCAGGCCGAGCACCCGCTCGGCGATGATGTTGCGCAGGATCTCGTCGCTGCCGCCGGCGATGCGCAACGCCGGCGAATACAGCAGCGCCTGCTGGAACAGCGCATTCGCCGGCATCGCCGCTTCGTCGGTCATGATCCCCGCCATGCCCATCAGGTCCATGCCGAACGCCGCGATCTCCTGCAGCTTGCTCGCGCTCACCAGCTTGCCGATCGACGCCTCGGGCCCCGGCGTCTCGCCGCGCGACAGCCGCGTCATGGTGCGGAACTTGGTGTATCTGAGGCCTTGCGTCTTGACGTACCACTCGGCCAGCCGCTCGCGCACCGTCGAATTCTCGATCGCCGGCCCATCCTCGAGCTCGAGCCGCCGGGCGAGATCGAAGATCTCGCGAAAATCCGGCCCCGGCGCGTCGCCGACGGCGAGGCGCTCATTCATCAGCGTGGTGAGCGCCACCTGCCAGCCCGCTCCGACCGGACCGAGGCGCTGGCTGTCGGGAATGCGCACATCGGTGAAGAAGACCTCGTTGAAATGCGATTGCCCCGAAAGCTGCTTGATCGGCCGGATTTCGACGCCCGGCGAGCGCATGTCGAGAAAGAAGAAGGTGAGGCCCTTGTGCTTCGGCAGGTTCGGGTCGCTGCGCGTGACGATGATGCCGTATTGGCTGTACTGCGCGCCCGACGTCCAGATCTTCTGGCCGTTGATCACCCACTCGTCGCCGCGCTTTTCCGCGCGTGTGCGCAGCCCGGCGAGATCGGAACCGCCCGCCGGCTCGGAGAAGAGCTGACACCATATCTCGTCGCCCTTGAGCGCCGGCGGTGCGAAGCGCTCGCGCTGCTCTGGCGTGCCCCAGCTGCACAGCGTCGGAATGCACATGCCGAGGCCGATCTCGAAGAAGCCGCGCGGCACGGCATAGCGCGCTTCTTCCTGGTTGTAGATCACCTGCTCGATCGGCGTGCCGCCGCGGCCGCCCCAATCCTTGGGCCAAGTGATGCCGGCGAAGCCGGCGGCATATTTCTTCGCCTGCCAGGCCTTGGCGCGCTGGAGCGCGCCGGGCGCGCTTTGCCCGGTGCGATAGCCTTGGGCGTTGCCGGGCGCGAGGCGCTCGGCATTGGCCGCCAGGAAAGCCTTCACCGCGGTGCGGAACTCGGCTTCTTGCGGCGTATCGTCGAAATCCATCGCCTTCCTCCCGGGAAGCGGTTACGGCGTGATGCCGGTCGCGCCGTCGAGCGCCAGATCGTTCTGCGCCTCGAGCCGCGCGACGAGACGCTCCTTCCATTGGCGCGGCGCGCCCAGGGCCAGGGCCAGCAGCTTGGCGCGACGATAATAGAGGTGACAGTCGAAGGCCCAGGTATAGCCCATGCCGCCATGGGTCTGGATGTTCTCCTTGGCGGCGAGCCAGAACGCATCGCTCGCGGCCACCCGCGCCGCCGCCGCGGCGACCGGCAACTCCGGCGCATTCTGCGACAGCGCCCAGGCGCCGTAATATGCGTTGGAGCGCGCCAGCTCGGTCGCGACATAAACATCGGCGAGCTTGTGCTTGATCGCTTGGAACGAGCCGATCGGCCGCCCGAAGGCATAGCGCTCGAGCGCATAGGCCTTCGCCATGTCGAGTGCCGCCTGCGCACCGCCGACCTGCTCGAAGGCGAAGAGCACCGCGGCGCGGTCGAAGAGCTTGTCGATCAGCGCCGGGCCCCCGCCCGGCGCGCCCAGCGGCTCGGCGGCGGCGCTGCTGAAGCTGAGCCGCGCATGGCCGCGCGAGGGATCGACGGTGGCGATGCGCTCGCGCGAAACGCCGGGTCCCGCGAGGTC
>JASHUO010000393.1 GCA_030039975.1 Alphaproteobacteria bacterium | reverse complement strand
TTTCGACGAGATGGAGCGCCAGCGCGCGGCGGAAGGCGGGCACCGCCTTGAGCGCGCGCAGCGCATCCGCCATCAGCGTGCCGCGGCCGGGGCCCAGCTCGGCGAGGATGACGCGCTCGGGCCGGCCCATCTTGTCCCAGGCATCGGCGCACCAGAGGCCGATGAGCTCGCCGAAGACCTGGCTGACCTCGGGCGCGGTGATGAAATCGCCGTGTGCGCCCAGCGGATCGCGGGCGCGGTAATAGCCGTAGCGCGGATGGAGCAGCGCTTCCTGCATGAACTCGGCGACACTCAGCGGCCCGGTCGCGCGGATGCGCTGCGCCAGCAGCCGCGCGAGCGCGTTCACGCCCGCGCCGCGAGGGGCTTCGCCCGCAGCAGCATCCAGAGCCCGATGATGACGAGGGGCGCCGACAGCAGCTGCCCCATGGTGATACCCCAGAAGAGATAGCCGAGCTGCGGGTCGGGCTGGCGGAAGAATTCGGCGATGATGCGCGCGATGCCGTAGCCCATGAAGAAGACGCCGGTGGTGGCTCCCGGCCGTTGCCGCAAGCCACGATGCTGGCAGATCCAGAGCACGGTGAAGAGCACGATGCCTTCGAGCGTCGCCTCGTAAAGCTGGCTCGGATGGCGCGGCAGATGCTCGGGGTCGCTCGGGAAGATCATCGCCCAGGGCAGGTTGGTGACGCGGCCCCAGAGCTCGCCATTGATGAAGTTGGCGATGCGGCCGAAGAAGAGGCCGATCGGCACGGCACAGATGATGATGTCGGCGAAAGCGAGGAAATTGATCTTGCGCTGTCGGCAGAACAGCAGGATGGCGAGCGTGACGCCGAGCGCGCCGCCGTGGAACGACATGCCGCCGCGCCAGAGATAGAAGACCTGGATCGGATTCTGGAGGTAGTACGGCAAGTTGTAGAACAGCACATAGCCGATGCGGCCGCCGAGCACCACGCCGAGCGTCGCCCAGACGAGGAAGTCGTCGATGTCCTGCACCTGCGCCACGAGCGGTGGCCGCTTGGCGAGCGCCAGGCAGTAGCGCCAGCCGATGACCAGACCAGCGATGTAGGCGAGCGCATACCAGCGGATCGCGAACGGGCCGACCGACCAGTGGCCGATCGCATAGGGGCCGAAATGGACGATGTCGGGATTGATGGCGGGGTAAGGGATGAGGAAGAACATGCGCGGCGCAACAGCTCAGCGATAGGGATCGGAGGCGGCGAGATAGTTCTGGACGTAGTCGCGCACGCCGTCCTCGAGCGAGGTCATCGGCCGGTCATAGCCGGCGGCGCGCAACCGCTCCATCCGCGCCTCGGTGAAGTACTGATACCGGTCGCGGATCTCGATGGGCGTGTCGATGAAATCGATCTTGGGCTCGCGGCCGAGCGCGCGATAAACCGCCGCCGCCAACTCGGCGAAGCTGCGCGCCGCGCCGCTGCCGATGTTGAAGAGGCCGCTCACTTCGGGGTGGTCGTGCAGCCACAGCATCATCTCGACGCAATCGCGGACATAGACGAAATCGCGCTGCTGCCCGCCATCAGGCACGTCGGCGCGATGCGAGCGGAAGAGCCGCGCCGCGTCGCCTTTGACGGCGCGGGCGTAGAGCTGCGCTGCGACGCTCTTCATGGCGCCCTTGTGGTACTCGTTGGGGCCATAGACGTTGAAGAATTTGAGGCCCGCCCATTGCGCCGGCCGCTTGCCGGGCTGGCCGACGAGCCGTGCGACGCGGCGGTCGAAGAGATGCTTCGACCAGCCATAGGCGTTGAGCGGGCGAAGCTGCGCCAGCGCCGCCGGCGCGATGTCGTCGCCAAAGCCGGCACTGCCATCGCCGTAAGTCGCCGCGGAGGATGCGTAGATGAAGCGCGTCTCGGTCTCGGCGCACCACTCCCAGAGCCGCTGCGGCAGCATGAAATTGGCGGCGATGATCAGGTCGGCATCGGTTTCGGTCGTCGCGGACACGGCGCCCATATGGAAGATGAGGTTGATCTCGCGCGCATGCCGCTCGAGGAAATCGAACAGGGACTCAGGCGGCAGCAGCGCGGCGAGCGCGCGCTTGGCGAGGTTGCGCCATTTGTCGTCCTTGCCGAGTCGATCGCAGACGACAAGGTCCTGCCCGCCGCGCTCTTCGAGCGCCGCGACCAGGTTCGAGCCGATGAATCCCGCGCCGCCCGTGATGACGATCATCGCAAGGGCGGTGTTATAAGCGTTGCCGGCACGGCGTCAAATGCGGCGCGCGGTCGAATTCGATTTGGCGCCAGCCTATATCTATGCTAGCCGGAGGCCTGCTGCCATTCTCGCGAGAGGAAAGGGAAGCCGCCATGCAGTCCGAGAACCGCTTGCTCGACGATCTCGCCCGCGTCGCCACCGGCGCGCTCGGCGCGCTGACCGGCGTGCGCGACGAGCTCGAGACTCGTTTGCGCGATCAGTTCGAGCGCGTCCTCGGCCGGATGAATCTGGTCCGGCGCGAGGAGTTCGATGCCGTGCAGGCGATGGCCGCCAAAGCGCGCGCCGAGCAGGAAGCGCTCGCTGCGCGCGTTGCCGCGCTCGAAGCGCGGCTCGGCATTAGCACTCCCGCCAGCCCTACCGAGCCGCATGCGGCACCGCGTCGCCCGCTGCGCTCGCGCCCGGCGATACGCAAGCCGAAGCCGGCCGAACCGCTGTAGATCCGGCGCTTCTTCGCGTTTGTGGATAACTCCGTGCTTGCGCCGCTCGGTCAGCTTTGGCAGGCTACATCTTGTGGTGACCGAGGGTGGTGCACACAAAATGCCGCGATCACCCGGGTTGGCCCCCCACAGGAGGGTGAATGACCGCTTTGTCACTCGAGACGGCTGTGCTCGCCGCCAACCCGATCGATCTCGTCGAAGAGATCGTCCAGGCGAATGAATGGGCGCATGATCGCGCCAGCGACGAAGAGATGGTGGTCGAGATCACCGGCCGCTGGTGCGACTACCGCCTGCTCTTCGTCTGGCAACGCGAGATCAACGCGCTGCACTTCACCTGCGCTTTCGAGATGAAGGTGCCGAAGGCGCGACGCGGCGCCATATTTGAGCTGCTCGCCGTGGTGAACGAGCGGCTCTGGCTCGGCCATTTCGACCTTACGCCCGATGCTCAGTCGCCGGCCTTCCGCCAGGGCGTGCTGCTGCGCGGCGCCACCGGCGCCTGCGTCGAGCAGATCGAGGATCTCGTCGACATCGCCGTCAGCGAGTGTGAGCGCTTCTACCCGGCGTTTCAGCTGGTCGTCTGGGGCGGAAAGCCGGCCGAGGAGGCGCTCGCTGCGGCGATGATCGATCCCGTGGGCGAGGCGTGAGCGATCCTGCAGCGCCCAAGGTTCCGGCGCTGCTGCTCGTCGGTTGCGGCAAGATGGGGGGAGCGCTGCTGGCCGGCTGGCTGGAGCGTGGGCTGGCGCGCCGCCTCGTCGTCGTCGAGCCCGGTCCCGGCGCTGCCGGATTCGCCGGCAGGCCGGGCGTCGAGCTGCTGAGCGATGCCGCGGCGATTGCGCCGGATTTCCAACCCGCTGTCGTCGTGCTCGCGGTCAAGCCGCAGGGGATGGCCCAGGTGCTGCCGCCCTATCGCCGCTTCGCCGACGCGGGCGCGCTCTTCCTCTCGATCGCCGCCGGCAAGACGCTGGGCTTCTTCGCCCGCGCGCTGGGCGAGGCGGCTTCGGTCGTGCGCGCCATGCCCAATACGCCCGCTTCCATCGGCCGCGGCATCGCCGTCGCCTGCGCCAATGGGCGCGTTCGGCCGGAGCAGCGCCGCATTGCCGAAGCGCTGCTCGCCGCCGTGGGCGAGGTCGGCTGGGTCGAGGACGAAGCGCTCCTCGATGCCGTGACCGCGGTCTCGGGTAGCGGCCCCGCTTACGTCTTCCTGCTGATCGAATGCCTCGCGCGGGCGGGGGTTGCGGCGGGCTTGCCCGAAGCGCTGGCGGAGCGGCTCGCGCGCGCCACCGTGGCGGGCTCGGGCGAGCTGGCGCAGCGCTCCGCCGAAAGTGCCGCTTCCCTGCGCGAGAACGTCACCAGTCCCGGCGGCACCACCCGCGCGGCGCTCGATGTTCTGATGGCCGCGGACGGGCTCGACCCGCTGCTCCGCCGCGCCATTCTCGCCGCCACCAAGCGCTCGCGCGAGCTCGCGGATTAGCCGTAGCGCGGCATTCACAAGGCCGGCGTTCAGCCCCCTGCGCGAGCGCGGAATAGTTTCGATTTCGCCGGCTTGACGCTTTAAGCTGGGCAGCGACGATTTCCGGGAGGTCTCGCATGGCGAGACGAGCGGGTGCCAGGAAGACCGCCGCCAAAGCCGCGGCGGGACCAGCGGCGGAGGCGGCGGACCGGCTCGTCGATGCAGCGCTGCGCCTGGCCGGGCGGCAGGGCTGGCGCCGCACCGGTCTTGGCGCGATCGCTGCGGAGGCCGGCCTGCCGCTCGACGAGGCTCATGCGGCCTGTCCCTCCAAGCTGGCGCTGCTGGCGCGCTTCCACCGCCGCATCGACCGGGCGGCGCTTGCCGGAACGAGCGCCGCGGACGAGCCGCCGCGCGACCGGCTGTTCGACGCGCTGATGCGGCGCTTCGACGCGCTGGCCCCGCATCGCGAGGCGTTGCGCGCGATTCTGCGCGACAGTATGGCCGATCCTGCGGCGTTGTTGGGCCTGCCGGCGCTACTCCGTTCGATGGGCTGGATGTTGGAGCGGGCCGGCGTTTCCGCCGCCGGATGGCGCGGCCGGTGTCGTGCCAAGCTGCTGACGGGGCTCTATCTTTCGGTGTTGCGGGTGTTCCTCGATGACGACAGCGCCGATCTCGCCCGGACCATGGCGGCCCTTGACCGGCGCCTTCGCGCGATGGAATCCTGGCTCGGCCTGGGCGCGGTCGACGCCTCACGGTAGATTACTTTTGCGTTGCAATATTTTTTGGCAGGCGCCCTTGACCTGGGCAGGCTATTAAGCCATATTTTGGGCATTGTGCACCGCAGCATAGCTGTCCCCAGCCCGCGAAGGATCCTCCCATGACCACCAACGGTAAGCACACTTTCATGGATATGGACGTTGGCAAAGCGTTTGCCGGCTTCACTTTTCCCGGCCTCGACGTCGAGTCGATCGTGGCTTCTCAGCGCAAGAATCTCGAAGCCCTGACCCAAGCGAATCAACTAGCCGTAGAAGGCGTTCAGGCCGTGGCGCGGCGCCAGGTCGAGATCGCCCGCGAGGCCGTCGACGAGGTGTCGAGCCTCGTGCGCGAATGGACCCAGCCCGGCGCCCCCGAAGAGCGCATCGCCAAGAACGCCGAATACGCCAAGCAGGCTTTCGAGAAGAGCGTCGCCAATGCCCGCGAGCTCGCCGAGCTCGTCACCAAGGCCAATACCGAGGCGTTCAGCGTCATTCAGAAGCGCGTCGCCGAGGGCTTCGAAGAGCTGCGCGACTACGCCAAGCAGAAGGTCGCGCGCTGACCCTCGCTTTGAGCTTCGCTCCATCGCGTCGCCGATAATCCCCCCTGTGCGACGCGGCGAGGCCGCCCCCTGCTTGGGGCGGCCTCATTTGTTTCCGGCCTGCGCTTCGCTTAGCGCGGCAAGTGCAGCCGGACGCGCAGCCCGTGCTGTGGCGATTCCTCGAGCGTCAGGTCGCCGCCATGGCCGCGCGCCACATCGCGCGCAATGGTGAGCCCGAGGCCGACGCCGCCGGTCTCGGGGTTGCGCGAGGCATCGAGGCGGAAGAACGGGCGGAAGACGTTCTCGCGCTCATCCGGCGGAATGCCCGGCCCGTCATCATCGATGAGAATGTCGACGCCTTCATCGACCGGCAGCGCGGTCAGCCAGATATGGCTGCCATAGCGCCGCGCATTGCTGAGCAGATTGGCGATGCAGCGCCGCATCGCGTCCGGGCGCAGTGGCAGCATGCACTCCTCGGGCAGCGCCAGCGAGATGTCGGCACCGTCCCGGCGCGCCGCCGCAGCCGCTTCCTCGAGCAGCAGCCCGAGATCGGTCGGGCGCGGCTGCTCCGGGCCCTCGCCGCGGGCGAAGTCGAGGTAGCCCTGGACCATGCGCTCCATGATGGTGACGTCTTGCTTCAGCTCCTCGACTTCCGGACCGCCCTCTCCCAGGAACTCGAGCGCCAGCCGCATGCGCGTCAGCGGCGTGCGCAGATCGTGCGACACCCCCGCCAGCATCTCGGTGCGTTGCGTGATCTGCCGCCGGATGCGGTCGCGCATCTTGAGGAAGGCGGCGGCGGCCTGGCGCACCTCGGTTGCGCCTTCCGGTCTGAAGTTGGGCACGTCGCGGCCCTTGCCGAAGCTCTCCGCCGCTGCCGCGAGTCGCCGCAGCGAGCGCACCTGGTTGCGCATGAAGAGAGAGGCGACCGCCAGCAGCACCAGCGAGGAGCCGGCCATCCACAGCACGAAGATGTAGGTCGTGGGCGTGAACAGCCGCGTGCGCGGCGCCATCACTTCCATGACGCCGTCGTGCAGCGCGACCCAGATCAGGATGTAACGCGGATCGCTCGCGGTATCGATCTCGAACGGGCGGCGCACGCGCTCGTCCATCGCTCCGGAGAGCGCCTCGTAGAGCCAGCTGTCGTCGCTTGCCGGCACGCTGCTCGGCAAACTCTCGCCCGGCCGGAAGTGGAAATGGAGCTCGGTGACGTCGGCGCTGCGCGCCAGCAGCGCATCGAGCCCGGCAGGGCTGTGCGTGAAGTCCCGCGCGTCCAGCGTCAAAGCGATGTCGGCCGCGACGTCGGTGGCGAGCCGGCGCTCGACCGTCGCCCAATGGCGGTCATAGAAGATCCAGGTGGCGAGGAGCTGCGCCAGCACCAGCGGCAGAATGATGATGATGAGCGAGCGCCCGAAGAGCGAGCGCGGCAGGATGCGCTTCCACCAGCGCCGGTGAGTGTCGGCGGTGGCGGACGGCGCCGGCATCGCTTCGGCCGGCAGCGTGGCGCGATCAATCTGGCTTGAGGACATAGCCGGTGCCTCGCACCGTCTGCAGGTAGCGCGGGAATTTGGGGTCGCGCTCGATCTTGCGCCGGAGCCGCGTCACCTGCACGTCGACCGTGCGCACATTGCCGCTGAACTGCGCTTCCTCCGACAGCGCCTCGCGCGATACCGCCTCGCCGGGCCGCCGCGCCAAGGCCGCCAGCAGCGCGGTCTCCGCCGCGGTCAGATGCACTGCATCGCCACCGCGGTAGAGCTCGCCCCGGGCGAGATCGAAGCGGCAGGCGCCGAAGCGCACTTCGGCGGCGGGTGGCGCCGGTTGCGGCACGCGCTGCAGGATGTTGCGGATGCGCAGCACCAGCTCGCGCGGCTCGAACGGCTTCGCCAAATAGTCGTCGGCGCCGTGCTCGAGGCCGTTGATGCGATCCTCGGGCTCGGCCATGGCGGTGAGCAGCAGGATCGGCAGCCGCCCGTCGCGGCGCAGGCTCTGGGTGAGATCGAGACCGCTCTCGCCCGGCATCATGACGTCGAGCACCAGGAGGTCGAAGGCGATGCTGGCAAGGCGCGCGCGCGCTTCCTCGGCGTCGCCGGCGGTGGTGACGCGAAACCCCTGGTCGGTAAGGTAGCGGCGCAGCAGCTCGCGCAGCCGCGCATCATCGTCGACCACCAGGAGATGCGGCTCGCTGCTATCCATGCCGCGACTATACACCGCTCAGCGCGACGGCGGCCCGCGCTCGAATCGGCGCCGGTCGGCATCGGTGCTGATGATGCCGAGCATCACCTTGCGGAAGCCTTCGACCGCCTGCGCCCCGGCCTCGCGATAGGCCTTGGCGATGCGCTGGCGCTGGTTCTCCGACAATTGGCGCTCGAGCTCGATGCCTTTGTCGGTCAGCTCCAGCAGGCGCTGCCGGCGATCGCGACTGCCGGGCTTCTGCTGGATGAAGCCCTGCCGCACCAATTGTCCCAGCACCCGGCTCAGGCTCTGTTTGGTGATGCGCAGGATGGCGAGCAGGTCGCTGACGCTCATTTGCGGATGGCGACCGACAAAGTAGATGACGCGGTGATGGGCGCGACCAAAGCCGTAGCGCGCCAGCATGGCGTCGGGCTCGGCTGTGAAGTCACGATAGGCGTAATAAAGCAACTCGATCCCCTGGCGCAGCTCCTCCTCGCGCAGAAACAGCAGATTGGCCGCGGATTTTACGTCAGACATGTTGACTTATTTTCGTTGAAACTGTTACACCGGCCAGCCCGGCAGGGCCATAATGGACCAGATCAACGACCGGAGCGAGCGGAAGAGACCGAGATGGACACGACGATTTCCTGGAAGGAGCTGGGTTTCCGCTACCTCGATACCGGTGTTTTCGTCCGGGCCGATTTTCGCCACGGCGCGTGGTCGAAGCCGGAACTCGGCACCGGCACCAGCATAACGCTGCACATCGCCGCCACCTGCCTCCATTACGGCCAGACCTGCTTCGAGGGGTTGAAGGCGTTCCGCCAGGTCGACGGGCGGGTTGCTTGCTTCCGTCCCGACTCTCACGCGCGGCGCATGATCCTGTCGGGCGAGCGGCTGGCCATGGTGCCGCCGCCGGAGAGCCTCTTCCTCGAG
>JASHUO010000392.1 GCA_030039975.1 Alphaproteobacteria bacterium | reverse complement strand
GCCGGCGCCGCCCGGCGGCCCGGCCGTCGCCGCGCCGCCATGTGAGACCTCCGGGCTTAGCCTGGCACGCGCATGCCGCGCGCCACCGCCGGGCGCGCGGCGATCGCCGCATACCAGCGGGCGACATGGGGAAACTCGGCGAGTTCGACCTTGTGCCATTCGTGCCGCGCCACCCAGGGAAAGGTGGCGATGTCGGCGATCGAATAGTCGCCGGCAAGATACGCCGCTTCGCCAAGCCGCCGATCGAGCACGCCATAGAGCCTGCGCGTCTCCTTGGTATAGCGCTCGATGCCATAGGGCACCGGCTCCGGCGCCGCGCGCAGGAAGTGGTGCGCCTGGCCGAACATCGGCCCGACCCCGCCCATCTGGAACATTAACCACTGCAGCGCCGCCATGCGCGCCACAGCGTCGCGCGGCAGCAGCTTGCCGGTCTTCTCGGCGAGATAGATCAGGATGGCGCCGGACTCGAACACCGCCAGCGGCGCGCCGCCGGGCCCGTCGCGGTCGATGATCGCCGGAATCTTGCTGTTGGGATTGATGGCGACGTAATCGGGACGGAACTGTTCGCCCTTGCTGATATCGATGGCGTGCACGTTATAAGGCAGGCCGGTTTCCTCGAGCATGATCGAGACCTTGCGGCCGTTGGGCGTCGTCCAGGTATACAGCTCGATCATCGCCGGTCCTCCCCGTTTTGCCAGAGCCGGCACGAGAATAGCCCCGATTCCCGAGGGAGGCACGGGGGTGCGGCCGGGGCGCGCAGGCCGGAACCCAAGGCGGCCGGCAGACGTTCAACCCGCAGCTTATTTCGGTGCCGGAATCGCGTCTCTGAGGCGGTGCGGCGGCAAGCGCACTCACAACAGCGGAGCACAGCATGAAGGTGCTGGTCACGGGGGCCGAGGGCTATATCGGCGCGGTGCTGGGACCCTACCTCGCCGAGCGCGGCCATGACGTGAGCGGACTCGATTGCGGCTTCTACCGCAATGGCTGGCTCTACGAAGATGGCCGCCGGCGGCCGCCGGTGGCGGCGATGGACATCCGCCAGGTCGACGCCGCCGATGTCGTCGATTTCGACGCCGTGGTGCACCTCGCCGAGCTGTCGAACGACCCGCTCGGCGAGCACGACCCGCAGCTCACCTATGCGATCAATCATCGCGGCTCGCTCGAGCTCGCCCGCGCCTGCCAGGCCGCCGGCGTGTCGCGCTTCGTCTACACCTCCTCGTGCAGCGTCTACGGCGCCGGCAGCGACGATGCGCGGACGGAAGCGTCCGAGGTGCTGCCGCAGACCGCCTATGCCCGCTGCAAAGTGCTGGTCGAGCGCGACGTTCAGGCGCTCGCCGATGAGCGCTTCACCCCGGTTTTCCTGCGCAACGCCACCGCCTATGGCGCGAGCCCGCGCATGCGCTTCGACATCGTGCTCAACAATCTCGCCGGTCACGCCTGGACGAGCGGCGAGATCAAGATGACCAGCGACGGCACGCCGTGGCGGCCGCTGGTTCATGTCGAGGACATCTGCGAGGCGATCCTGCTGGCGCTCGAGGCGCCGCGCGAGGCGGTGCACAACCAGGTCTTCAACGTCGGCAGCGACGAGCAGAACTATCGCATTCGCGAGATCGCCGAGATCGTCGCCGAGGCCTTCCCCGGCTGCGTCGTCACCTACGGACCGCCCAGCGCCGACAACCGCAGCTATCGTGTCTCCTTCGGCAAGATCCGCCGCCACCTGCCGGGCTTCCGCTGCCGCTGGACCGCCGACCGCGGCGCCCGTCAGCTGCGCGAGATCTTCGAGAGCATCGCCATGTCGAAGGAGGTGTTCAACTATCGCGCCTTCACCCGGCTGCAGCAGCTCAAATATCTCGTCGCCACGCGGCAGATCGACGAGCAGTTCTTCTTCCGCGAGCCGACGGGGCGCGCGGCCGAGGCATGATCTTCACCCCTGCCCGCCTCGCCGGGCTCGTTCTGATCGATCTCGAGCGGCACGAGGACGACCGCGGCTGGTTCGCGCGCAGCTGGTGCGCGCGCGAATTCGCCGCGCACGGGCTCGACCCGCGGCTCGCCCAGGTGAGCCTGTCGTTCAATCGCCACCGCGGCACGCTGCGCGGGCTGCATTACCAGCGCCCGCCCCATGCCGAGGCCAAGCTCGTCCGTTGCATTCGCGGCGTGCTTTGGGACGTGGCGGTCGATCTGCGCCCGGGCTCGCCGACGCGCGGAGAGTGGCAGGCCTTCGAGCTCACCGCCGCCAATGAGCGCGCGCTCTATATTCCCGAAGGGTTTGCGCATGGCTTCCAGACGCTCGCCCCCGATACCGAGGTCCTGTACATGATCTCGGCCTTCCATGCGCCCGAGGCGGCCGCCGGGCTGCGCTACGACGATCCGGCCTTCGCCATATCCTGGCCGCTGCCAGTCGCTTCGATCTCGCCGCGCGATACCGCCTGGCCGGCCTGGCGCGCCGATGCCGAGATCCTCCCTGTTTGAGCTGCGACAGAATTGCGGCGCGTTTGCCCGCGAGTCCCGCCACGGCTAGGCTGTAAGATGCGAAGGCGGACAGTGCGGAATTCCAGTCGGTAAGGAGACCACGAGATGACGTCAGGCAATGAACTGCCGGGGCGAATTCATCCGGTGATCTTGTCGGGCGGCTCCGGCACGCGGCTCTGGCCGCTGTCGCGCGCACTCTACCCCAAGCAGCTGCTGCCCCTCGTCTCCGAGCGCTCGCTGCTGCAGGAAGCCGCGCTGCGCGTGACCGATGGCGCCGGCTTCGCGCCGCCCCTCGTCATCGCCAATGACGAGCACCGCTTCATCGTCGCCGAGCATCTGCGTCTCGCCGGCGTCCAGCCCGAGGCGATCGTGCTCGAGCCCATGGGCCGCAACACCGCGCCCGCGGTTGCCGTCGCGGCGCTCCTCCTCGCCGCCGCAGAGAGCGACGCGCTGATGCTGGTGCTGCCCTCAGACCATGCCATTGCCGAGGTGCCGGCGTTCCGCACCGCGATCGATCGCGCCGCCGCCGCGGCACGGCGCGGCCGGCTCGTCACCTTCGGCATCACCGCCGACCGCCCCGAGACCGGCTATGGCTATATCCGCAGCGGCGCGCCCATCGCCGGCTGCGATGGCGCTTTCGAGGTCGCCGCCTTCGTCGAAAAGCCGGATCACGCGCGCGCCGAGGCCTATCTCGCCGCCGGCGACTACTTCTGGAACAGCGGCATCTTCCTGTTTCCTGCGGGGCTCTTCATCGCCGAGCTCGAGCGCCGGCACCCCGCGACGGTCGCGGCGTGCCGCAAGGCGCTCGATCATGCGCGGCGCGATCTCGACTTTCTCCGCCTCGACGCGCCGAGCTTCGCCGCTGCCGAGAGCACGTCGGTCGATTACGGCGTGATGGAGCACACCGACAAGGCAGCGGTGATCCCGGTCGATATGGGGTGGAGCGATGTCGGCACCTGGGATGCGCTCTGGCAGGCGAGCGGCAAGGACGCCGCCGGCAATGTCTGCCATGGCGACGTGCTCACCGAGGATGTGCGCAACTCCTATCTGCGCGCCGAGCACGGCCTCGTCACGGCGCTCGGCATCGAGGATCTCGTCGTCGTCGCCACCGCCGATGCGGTCATGGTGGCGCGGCGCGACCGCACGCAGGACGTAAAGCAGATCGTGGCGCGGCTCGAGCGCGAGGGCCGCAGCGAGTCCAAGTCGCATCCCCTGGTCCACCGCCCCTGGGGCAGCTTCCGCTCCATCCACAGCGGCGACCGCGTCCAGGTGAAGCACATCATGGTGAAGCCCGGCGCCAAACTGTCGCTGCAGATGCACCATCATCGCGCCGAGCATTGGGTGGTGGTGCACGGCACCGCCAAGGTGGTCCGCGGCAATGAGGAAATCGTCCTGTACGAGGATCAATCCACCTACATCCCGCTCGGCACGCCGCATCGCCTGGAGAACCCCGGCAAGATCCCGCTGCACGTCATCGAAGTGCAGTCCGGCAGCTATCTCGGCGAGGACGACATCGTCCGCTTCGAGGACACCTATGGCCGGAGCTAGGTCGCGAAGCTACCTCGCAACAACGCCCCACCTGCGCAGTTTCCCCCTCTCCGCCCCAATGGGGCGGAGAGGGCTGGGGTGAGGTGGGGTGAGTGACGGGTTCCCGATAGCGACTACAGCTGCGTGCTGATCCGGAACATGATGATGTTGCGATCATAGGGCGTCGCTTCCCCTTCGCCGTTCGACCGCAGACGCTGAAAGGTGTAGGTCCCGCCGAGATAGAGGTTGCGGATCAACAGATACTTCACGCCCGCGCCGGCGCTGTAGTAATCGTCGGTGCGG
>JASHUO010000391.1 GCA_030039975.1 Alphaproteobacteria bacterium | reverse complement strand
CGTTCGGCGAGCGCGCCGCGGCCGCTGGCGACGACGCGCGGCACCTTGTCTTCCTGCCGGTCGTACTGTAGCGCGACGGCGATCGGCGGGCGGTCGGGCGATGGGCGAGGCGGCAAGGCGATCCCTGGCGTGCGAGGAAGTTCACGCATCCTGCACCGCGCATGCTTAATTAATGGTTGCCGCGTTTTTCGACGCCGCTACTAAGGCGATGGGCGCGATCGCCGATTCCGCCGCGACAAGCGTCTATTAACCATCTGAGTTGCGAGCGAAAATCGCCGCGGTTTTACCGGTTATTAATCAGCCCCGGGCAAGATCGCCGGCATGGATCTCGGCAAGATTCCGCTGCTCGAAGCGATCACCCGCCGCATGAGCTGGCTCGGTGAGCGGCAATCGGTTTTGGCGCAGAACGTCGCCAATGCCGACACCCCCGGTTATACGGCCAAGGATGTGAAGCCGCCGAGCTTCGCCGAGCTCGTGTCGGGCACCTCGGCGCGTCTGCCCATGGCCGTGACGGAGCCCGGCCATATCGAGCCGGTTCACGATGATGGCGGCTTCAAGCTGGTGTCGCAGAAGACCAGCGAGCGCGCGCCGGACGGCAACGCCGTGCAGCTCGAAGACCAGATGATGAAGATCTCCGACACGACCAACGACTACGCACTGACCACCAGCCTTTATCGCCAGCAGCTCGGCCTGCTGAAGATGGCGCTCGGCGGCAGCAGCAGCAGCAGCTAGGAGAGGGTTCGCCATGGATTTGCAAACCTCGCTGCAGCTTTCTTTCGCCGGCATGAGCGCGCAAGGCACGCGGCTGCGCGTCATCGCCGAGAACCTCGCCAATGCCGACAGCACGGCGCAGACGCCGGGGGGCGAGCCCTATCAGCGCCAGGTCGTCACTTTCAAGGGCGTGCTCGACCGCTCGATCGGCGCCACCTCGGTCAAGGTGGCGCGCATCATGCCCGGCGGCGGCACGTTCCAGCGCAAATACGATCCCGGCAATCCCGGCGCCGATGCCGAGGGCTATGTCCTCATGCCCAACGTCAACCCGCTGATGGAGCTGATGGACATGCGTGAGGCGCAGCGCAGCTATCAGGCCAATCTCGACACCATCACCGCGGCGAAAAGCATGATCAGCCGCACCATCGATCTGCTGCGCAGCTAGAGCCGGCCCCGATGCGGCGGAAACTTTCACTCAATCATCGCTTTGCCCGCGAAAGCGGGCATCCAGGAGCCACAATTCCGGCGAGCGAAGCGCGTAGCTCTGGTTTCCCGCCTTCGCGGGAAAGGCGACATGATTTGAGTCTCGCCGAACGAATTTCGCTTTAAGCGCTGTACCGTCCCGTCGAAAGGATCCGCCATGGTCGCCACCATTGCCAATGCCGTCGCCGCCTATGCCAATGCCGGCCGCATCGGCAGCGCCGGGTCTGCCGCCGGCGGTACCGATTTCGCCGATCTCGTGAAGCAGGCGGCGGGCGATGCGGTCGGCGCGCTCAAGACCGGCGAGGCCGAGAGCCTCCAGGCGGTGACCACCGGCAAGGCCGACCTCACCGCGGTGACCGAGGCGGTCAACAATGCGGAGATCGCGCTGCAGGGGGTGATCGCGGTGCGCGACAAGGTCATCTCCGCCTACCAAGACATCTCGAAGATGCCGATCTGATGACCCCCGCCGATGCGGTCGACCTCGCGCATCAGAGCGTCATCGTCGCGCTGAAGCTCGGCGCGCCGATCATGCTGCTGGCGCTCGTCGTCGGCCTCCTCATCTCCTTCCTTCAGGCGCTGACGCAGATTCAGGAGATGACGCTCACCTTCGTGCCGAAGATGCTCACCATCCTCCTCTCGCTGCTGGTGCTGCTGCCGTTCATGTTGACGACGCTCACCAATTTCATGCACTCGCTCGTCAGCCGCATCATTTCCGGCTAGGAGCCCAAGCCGATGCTCCAGCAGCTGCTGCCGGAGAACGTCTTCGCGCTCATGCTCATCTTCGCCCGCGTCGGCACGGCGTTGATGCTGCTGCCCGGCTTCGGCGAGGTCTACGTCATGCAGCGCTTCCGGCTGCTGCTGGGGTTCCTCGTCTCCCTGCTGCTGACGCCGATCCTGGCGCCGCTGCTGCCGCCGCTGCCCGGCGGCGCGGTGAAGCTCCTCGACATCGTCGGCAGCGAGGTGGTGATCGGCCTTTTCCTCGGCACCGTCTCGCGCATCCTGCTCGCGGCGCTCGACACCGCCGGCACCGTCGCCTCGTTCCAGCTCGGCCTGTCGGCGGCGCAGATCTTCAACCCGATGGTGGCGTCGCAGGGCAGCCTGCCCAGCACGCTCTACAGCCTGCTGGGCGTCTTGCTGATCTTCCTCACCGACCTTCACCATATGCTGCTGCGCGCGCTGGTCGACAGCTACGATGTCTTCGCGCCCGGCGTCCTGCCGCCGCTTGACGATCTCTCCGACATGATCGCGCGCAGTGTTGCCGGCGCCTTCGTCATCGGCATCGAGATGGCGGCGCCCTTCATCCTGCTCGGCCTCGTGTTCTTCGTCGCCCTCGGCATCGTCGGCCGCCTGGTGCCGCAGCTGCAGATCATGTTCGTCACCTTGCCGCTGCAGATCATGGGCGGGCTCTTCGCCCTGGTGTTCGTGCTGGCGGCGGGGATGCAGTGGTTTCTCGAGGCCTTTCAGCGTGAGTTCACCACGCTCACCGGCGGCTGAGACGAAACCATGGCGGACGGCGCCGACGACAGCTCGAAAACGGAACAACCCTCGGCGCGCAAGCTCAACCGCGCGCGCGAGCAGGGCCAGGTCATCCATTCGCGCGAGATCAACAGCCTCTTCATGCTGTCCGCGGGCGCGGTGGTCGTGCTGCTGCTGGCGCCGAGCCTCGCCGGCAGCATGGAGAAGACGCTCGCGCGCTTTCTCGACGGCGCCAGCCTGATTTCCGGTGGCGGCATCCTGTGGGAAGCGGTCGGCGCCCTGATCCGCGAGATGGCGAAGGCCGCCATCCTGCCGCTGCTGCTGCTCGTCGCCGTGGCGATCGCCAGCTCTGTGCTGCAGACCGGGTTCGTGTTCGCGGTCGAAAAGATCGGCTTCGACATCTCGCGGCTCTCGCCGATGGGCGGGCTGAAGCGCCTGTTCTCGCTCCGCTCTGCCGTCGAGTTCGGCAAGAACCTCGCCAAGGTCGCGCTGGTGCTCACGGTCGCGGCCCTGCTCTTGATGCCGGAGCTGAGGCGGCTCCCGGCGCTCACCAGCTTCGATGCCGGGGCGCTCGCCGGCGAGATCCATCGGGCGTTGCTGCGGCTCGTGCTCGGCGCGCTGGCGCTGGTCGCGCTGTTGGCGCTTTTGGATTATGGCTATCAGCGCCTCAGCTTCATGCGCCAGATGCGCATGTCGAAGCAGGAGCTCAAGGAGGAGCATAAGCAGGCCGAAGGCGATCCGGCGGTCAAGGCGCGGCTGCGTCAGATCCGCATGGAGCGGGCTCGGCGCCGGATGATGGCGGCAGTGCCCACCGCTTCGGTGGTGGTGACCAACCCGACCCACTACGCCGTGGCGCTCAAATACGAGATGGGCAGCAAGGGCGCGCCCCGGCTCGTCGCCAAGGGCGCCGATCTCATCGCCAAGCGGATTCGCGAGATCGCCGAGGAGAACGACGTCCCGCTGGTGGAAAACCCGCCGCTGGCGCGCGCCCTATACGCGAGCGTCGAGCTCGATCACGAAATCCCGCCCGAGCATTACCGCGCTGTCGCCGAGATCATCAGCTACGTCTTCCGGATCAAGGGCAAGTTTCGGGCACGATAGGGGCGGGGCGGTGGATATGCTAAGCTCCCAGCCATGGACGGAACGCCGAAGCAAGCCTTGCCGCTGACGGATGTTTTGGCCGGCGACGGCGCGGCCGCGGCGCAGCCCGGCACTGGCATGCCGCCCTGGATGCGGCGGCTGGCGCCGCTCGCCCTCTGCTCGGCGGGGCTTGCCGTCCTCCTGCTTGTCGCGTCGATCGTCGAGCTCGACTGGGGCGGCGCGCGGCCGATGGGCATTGCGCTCGCCGTGCTGGCCATCGTCTTCGGCATGGCGAGCGCGGTCAGCGGCCGGCTCTACCGTGCGCTGAGCGGCCGGGTCGATCTCTTGAGCCAGGCGCTCGAGGCCTCGCCCGATGCTCAGCTGATCCTCGCCCCCGACGGCTCGATTGCTTATGCCAATGCGGCCTTCCACCGCTTCTTTCCGGCGCTGAGCCGGCCGCCGCTCGATGCGCTCGAGCGGCGCTTTGCCGCCGAGGGCACGGATGGCGATTTCGCCCGGCTCCGCCACGAGGCCGCCCAGTTCGGCCGGGCCCAGGGGCGGCTCGCGCTGCGCTATGATGGGATGGTCGCCTGGTTCAACCTCTCGGCGCATCACCTCGCCGGCCGGCCGGGCTACAGCCTCTGGAGCTTCGAGGACGTCACCGCCCGCCACGAGATGGA
>JASHUO010000390.1 GCA_030039975.1 Alphaproteobacteria bacterium | reverse complement strand
GAATGAAGCCAAAAGCGAGCTTTTGGGAGTGCCGGAAATGCTCCTCGAAACCCATGGCGCGGTGAGCGCCGAGACTGCCGCAGCGATGGCCGCCGGTGCGCTCGCTGCGGCGCCGGTCGACCTCGCCATCGCCATCACCGGCATTGCCGGCCCCGGCGGCGCGACGCCGACCAAGCCGGTAGGGCTCGTCTGGTTCGGCTGCGCCCGCCGCGGCGGGCCGGTCACCACCGAGCAACACGTCTTTCCCGGCGACCGCGCCGCGGTGCGCCTCGCCGCCACCAAGCGCGCGCTCGAACTGCTGCTGGCGGCGGCGCAGAAATAAGCCATCAGCCGTCAGCTATCAGCTGTCAGCATGAGCCCGATTCCGCTCGAGCTGACGGCTGATGGCTGAGAGCTGACAGCTTCTCTCGGCTGGCGCTAGGATGGGAACAAAACATCAGGGAGGACGCGAATGGCGAAACTCAGGCAAAGCTACGTTCACGGCGTCTCCGATGTGCCGCTGATCGGCGAGACCATCGGCGTCCATTTTGACAAGGCGGCGGCGCGCTGGCCGGAGCAGGATGCGCTCGTCGTGCGCCATCAGAAGGTCCGGCTGAGCTATCGCGAGATGCAGCGCCAGGTGGACGCGCTCGCGGCGGGGCTTTTGGCGCTCGGCCTCGAGCCCGGCGACCGCGTCGGCATCTGGTCGCCCAACAATGCGGAATGGGCACTGACCCAGTTCGCCACCGCCAAGGCCGGCCTCATCCTGGTCAACATCAACCCTGCCTATCGCCTGGCCGAGCTCGATTACGCCCTCAACAAGGTCGGCTGCAAGGCACTCATCACCGCCGACCACTTCAAGACGTCCGACTATGTCGGCATGCTGCGCAAGCTGGCGCCCGAGATCGACCGCAGCGCGCCCGGCCGGCTGCAGGCGAAGCGGCTGCCGTCGCTCGCCGCGGTCATTCGCATCGGCGAGGGCGAGAAGCGCGGCTTCTTCCGCTTCGAGGATGTGCTCGCCGCCGGCGGCGAGCGGCACCACACGCGGCTCGAGGAGCTGGCACCGAAGCTGCAGTTCGATGATCCCATCAACATTCAGTTCACCAGCGGTACCACCGGCGCGCCCAAAGGCGCCACCCTCACCCACCACAACATCCTCAACAACGGCTTCTTCATCGGCGAGGCGATGAAGCTCACCGAGGCCGATCGCGTCTGCATCCCGGTGCCGCTCTATCATTGCTTCGGTATGGTGCTGGGCAATCTCGCCTGCATCACCCATGGCGCCGCCATGATCTATCCGGGCGAAGGCTTCGAGCCGCTGGCGGCGCTCGATGCGGTGGAGGCCGAGCGCTGCACGGCGCTTTACGGCGTTCCCACCATGTTCATCGCCGAGCTCTCCCATCCCGAGTTCAAGCGCTTCGATCTGAAGTCGCTGCGCACCGGTATCATGGCCGGCTCGCCCTGCCCGATCGAGGTGATGAAGCGCTGTGTCAGCGAGATGCACATGTCGGAAGTCACCATCGCCTATGGCATGACCGAGACCAGCCCGGTGAGCACGCAGACCTCGGCCGACGACCCGCTCGAGCGCCGCGTCGCGACGGTGGGCCGCGTCCATCCTCATGTCGAGGTCAAGATCGTCGATGTCGAAGGGCGCATCGTGCCGCCGGGTACGGCCGGCGAGCTCTGCACCCGCGGCTATTCCGTGATGCTGGGCTATTGGGGCGACGAGGAGAGGACGGCCGAAGCCATCGACCGCGCCGGCTGGATGCATACCGGCGACCTCGCCACGCTCGACGAAGACGGCTATTGCAACATCGTCGGCCGCATCAAGGACATGGTGATCCGCGGCGGCGAGAACGTTTATCCTCGCGAGATCGAGGAGTTCCTCTTCCGCCACCCGAAGGTCGAAGCCGTGCAGGTGGTGGGCTTGCCCGACCCGAAATACGGCGAAGAGCTTTGCGCCTGGATCCAGCTGAAGCCGGGCGAGACCGCAACCGCCGAAGAGATCCAGGGCTTCTGCCGCGGCCAGATCGCGCATTACAAGATCCCGCGCTACATCAAATTCGTCGACGCCTTCCCGATGACCGTCACCGGCAAGGTGCAGAAATTCATGATGCGCGAGCACATGGTGAAGGAGCTCGGCCTCGTCGAGCAGAAGACGGCGTGAGCGGGCGTGGCGACGCGCCCGTAAATTAGCCCGGGTCGATCCGATAGGGCGACGTCACACCCGCGCCAACGCGGACGCGTTGAAAGGTAACGTCAGGCTGGTGATCAAGCCTTATTTGGCGCAATATCGGCGGCTAGAATGGAGAGAGCACCTTCAAACGGGGCGCCGCCCCATGGGAGCGAAGAGCAGGCTTCGGCTCAAGAGCGATCGACGTTCCTGCAACAGGCGCTCGAACCGGATCCGATTTCGGACCGATGGATATTCCTGCTGTCGCTAAGCGTCGGCGCGGGCACTGGCCTCTACACTGGGCATTGGGGCCTCGCCGCCTTGGCTTGGGTCGGCGCTTATTTTGCGTCCGCATTGGTCTATACGGGTTTAAGCTATTTTACCGGGTGCCGGCGGCTGCGGTGGTTTGCCTTCT
>JASHUO010000389.1 GCA_030039975.1 Alphaproteobacteria bacterium | reverse complement strand
GCAGGCGCCGGCGGTGCTGCGCCGCGGCGCGCTGACCATCGCGGTCTCGACCGGCGGCGCCAGCCCCGGCCTCGCCGTGCAGGTTAAACGTTTCCTCAACCGCCTCTTTGGACCAGAATGGGGCGAGCGACTCGACAGACTGGCCGCGTTGCGTCAGGACTGGCGCCGGAGCGGCGCGGACGCGGCGACGCTCTCGCGGCGGACCGAGGCCTGGATCGAGCGCCAGGGCTGGCTGCCGCGCGAACCGGAGGACGAGTTCGATGCTCCTGGACGCCGCGTGGCGCGGTCCGGAAGCGTTGCTGCACCACACTGACAACAGAGGAGGAGACCATGTCACTCACCATCGGCGATGTCGCACCCGATTTCGAGACCGAGACGACGCAGGGGCGCATCCGCTTCCATGACTGGATCGGCGATTCCTGGGCCGTGCTGTTCTCACATCCCAAGGATTTCACGCCGGTCTGCACCACCGAGCTCGGCTATATGGCGCGGATCCAGCCGGAATTCGACAAGCGTCACACCAAGATCATCGGCCTCAGCGTCGATGCGGTGAATGATCATGGCCGCTGGGCCAACGACATCAAGGAGACGCAAGGCCACGCGCCGAACTATCCGATCATCGGCGATCCCGAGCTCAAAGTGGCGAAGCTCTACAACATGCTGCCCGCCGCCGCTTCCGGCGATGCCAGCAAGCGCACCGCGGCGGACAACCAGACCGTCCGCAACGTCTTCGTCATCGGCCCGGACAAGAAGATCAAGCTCATCCTCGTCTATCCCATGACGACCGGCCGTAATTTCGACGAAGTGCTGCGCGTCATCGATTCGCTGCAGCTCACCTCGAAGCATCGCGTCGCGACGCCCGTCAACTGGCAGCCCGGCGAGGATGTGATCATCGTCCCCGCCGTGCCCGACGACGAAGCGAAGAAGCTCTATCCGCAAGGCTGGAAGACGCTGCGCCCCTATCTGCGCATCGTCCCGCAGCCGCGCGGGTGAGCGCGTAGGCCGATCTCAAGGTTGGCGCCCCACCTCACCCCAGCCCTCTCCACCCCTGAGGGGCGGAGAGGGACGGAACCGCGCCAGCGGGAGGGTGAGGTGGGGCAACGCCGAGCCGCGGCATCAGCAGCAAAATCTTCATGCCCGCTCTGACCATCAAGGAAGTGCAGACCCGCATCTTCGTGCCGCCGGGGCAGCTCGATGCGACCGTCGCTTATTACGAGGCGTTCACCGGTGGACGCTGCTCGCTCCACTTTCCGTTTCCGGAGCGCGGCCTCGAGCTGGCTTCGGTGTCATCGCCGCGCGCCTCGTTTCTGATCATCGCCGGCGATGAAGCGGCGCTGGCGCCGTTCCGCGGCACCGCGCTCACCGTGCTGGTGGCGGATATATCAACGGTGGCCGAAACGCTCGTGCCGCTCGGCGCGGCGTTGCTGCAGGGGGTGACGCCGGTGCCCACCGGCTATCAGATGCGGCTCAGGCATCCCGATGGGCTCATCGTCGAATACGTCCAGCACACCGAAGCCGCCGACCGCTTCCGGCCGCCGCCGGCTTGAGCGGCTTGGCTCAGCGCCATTTCAGAAACGCCTTCTCGACGAGACCGAGCAACGCGCCGAGGCCGAGGCCGAGCAGCGACAGCACTACGACGCCGGCCATGAGCCGGTCCGATTGCATGAGATTGCCGGCGGCGAGCAGGAAGGCGCCGATGCCGAACTGCGCGCCGATCATCTCGGCGGACACCACCAGCAGCAGCGCGGTCGAGATCGAAATCCGGAAGCCGGCAAGGATCGAGGGCAGCGCCGCCGGCAGGATCACCTTCCAGATGATCGAGCGCACCGGCAGATCGAAGCTCTGGCTCATGCGGATGAGGCTGCGCGGCACGGCATCGACGCCGCTGAAGGTCGCGATCGCCGTCGGAAAAAACACCCCGGCGGCGATCGTCGCCACTTTCGGCGCCTCGCCGATGCCGAGCCAGAGAATGAGCAGCGGCAGCAGCGCGATCTTGGGGATCGGATAGAGCGAGGAGACGAGCGGCATGCCGATGGCGCGAGAGAGCGAGGAAAGCCCCATGGCAAGCCCGAGAATGAGTCCCAAGGCGCTGCCGATGAGCCAGCCGGAGCCGATACGCAACAGCGAGATCGAGAGATTGCGCCACAGCTCGCCCGAGACGGCGAGGCCCCAGAAGGCATGGCCGATGCCGAGCGGCGACGGCAGAAACACCGCGTCGACCCAGCCGAATCCGGTCGCCGCCTGCCAGAGCGCCAGCAGCGCCGCGAAGGCAAGCCAGGCCTGAAGCGGCCGCGGCCGCGGCAAAAAGCCGCCGCCGCGGAAGACGATCTCGCGCCGCGGCGCGGGCTCGGCGGGCTTCTCGGCGAGGCGCGCTTCAGACACTGGCGACCTCCCGCTCGGCACTCGACGCCTCGTCGCGGATCAGCGACCAGAGCCGCTCGCCGAGCTCGGCAAGCTCCGCTTGCGCCGCTTTGCCGCGGCGCTCGGGTTGCGGCAGAGCGATGTCGACCACCTCCTTGATCCGGCCGGGCCGGCGCGACAGCACGACGATGCGGTCGGCGAGGCGCAGCGCCTCGGCGAAATTATGCGTGACGTAGATCGCGGCCATGCGCTCGCGCAGCAGCAGGTCGAGGAAATCCTCCATCAGCAGCTCGCGCGTTTGCGCATCGAGCGCCGACAGCGGCTCGTCCATCAGCAGCACGGCCGGGCGCACCACCAGCGCGCGGGCGATGCCGACCCGCTGGCGCATGCCGCCCGAGAGCTGCTTGGGCAGCGCGTCGGCGAATTCGGCAAGTCCGGTGCGCTGCAACGCATCGGCCACGCGCCGCGCGCGCTCGGCGGCGTCGAGGCGATGATGCTCGAGCGGGAAAGCGACATTGCGCGCAACGCTGCGCCACGGCAGCAGTGCGAAATCCTGGAAGATGTAGGTCAGCGGGTTGAGGCAATCGGCCGCGGCCGCGCCGGCGAGAAGCACCCTGCCCTCGCTCGGCTTGAGGATGCCGCCGGCAATGCCGAGCAGGGTCGACTTGCCGCAGCCCGACGGGCCGATCACCGCGACGATCTCGCCGGCGCGCACCGCCAGCGACACATCCTCGAGCACGGTGAGCTGCTCGTAGGCGTGGCGCTTGACCTCGACGATCAGCTCCACGGCGCATTTCCTTTGCCTGTCATCGGCCCGCATTCTCGCCGCCGGTCCCGCCGACGCAAGGCGGCGCGCCGCCGGCGTTTGCCGGCAAATATTCGCCGGAGCGCAGAAGCCGCGGCGTTATCTAAAATTTTAGCGATCGGCCCTGCACGCATTTATCTCAAGTTTTAGCAATAAACCCGATACCGTCTCGCCTCATTTTACTTTCATTTAACAGGGACGCGGCATCATGTCCTCATCGAGACGGGAACTCGGCCGACCAGTTGCAGCAGCAGGCGGGGGCAAGGGATCATGTCGGAGGTTTCGCTCAGGCTCGTGCATAGCCGCCCGTTCCTCGGCGCCGCCGACGATCTCGCAATGATACTGCTGCTGTCGGTCACCGGACTGATCATCGAACTCACCATCATGTCGACCGGGGTTCTCATCCCCTCTTGAATTGATCCGCGCGCGCGAAGGCCGCGGCCGGAAGCGGTCTCCCCTCACCGCTCCGGCCGCGGTCACTCTTTTCGCATCAACTCAGGTCAGCGGATAATCCGCCTGATCCTCGTAGATCGAGCCGCTCTTGGTGAGGTAGCTCGCCACCAGGCTGAAATGATCGACGGCGATCGGCTCGGCGCGGAACAGCGCGTGCTCCTGCAGGAAGGCCTGGAGCTTCGCCTCGCCGGCGTTGCGCAACCGTGCCAGGCTCACATGCGGCGCGTAGCGCCGTGTCTCGGCTTCGAGACCGAGCCGCACCAGCGCGCTTTCGACCTTGTCGCGGAGATGAACCAGCGGCGGGCTCTTCTCGACGCCGACCCAGAGCATGCGGTCGCCGAAGCGGCCGACGCCGGCCAGTGTCACCGCAAAGCGCGGCGCGCGGATCTGCAGCAGCGCCGCGTCGATGTCGCTCGCCAGCCCCTCATCGACCTCGCCGATGAAGCGCAAGGTCAGATGATAATTGCCGGGATCGACCCAGCGCGCGCCGGGAACGCCCGAGCAGAGCAGCGACAGGCGCAGCTTCAGCTGGGGCGGGAGCGCGATGCCAACGAACAGCCGGAGCATGGGATCGACTCAAAGGAACAGCGCAAGCACCCCGGTATAGCCGTAGAGCCGGTCATGCGCGATCTCGCCATTGCCGAAAAACCCTGCCAGCGGAAATTCGCCGAGCGCGTCGCGGATCATGGCCAGCTCTTGTGACGGCCGGCCGAACAGGTTGGGGCCGCGCGCGATGCAGCTGAAGTAGAGACCGGCGCGCGGCGCGGCGCCGGCGCGGCGCTTCAGATCCGCCAGCATGCGGGCAAGGTCCGTGGTGGCGCTCACGGGATCGCGCCGGCAGAACAGCACGGCATCGCCCGGCGCCACCGGATGCGCCACCGCCAGCCATTGCCGTGGCACGTCGATGGCGACGAGGTTGCGCACGAGATAGTCGCCGGTATCCGAGCCGGTCACGGGAAAACCGGCGAAGATGAGGCCGGCGACGCGGCGGAGATCGCGCGCCAGCAGCTCGCCGATGTCCTCCTTGAAGACTTCGAGCGCCGGCCGGCCGTCGATCGCCATCAGGATGTTGTCGCGCGCCTCGCTGACGCGCCGCACCGGGCCGATCGGCGAGCAGCCTTGGGTCA
>JASHUO010000035.1 GCA_030039975.1 Alphaproteobacteria bacterium | reverse complement strand
ACACAGCCACGGCCAGGGGCACGAGACAACGTTCGCCCAGCTGGTCGCCGACCGGCTCGGCCTTTCCATCGACATGGTCGAGATCGTCCATGGCGACACCGGCCGCATCCCGTTCGGCATGGGTACCTATGCTTCGCGCTCGCTGGCGGTGGGCGGCACGGCGCTGGTCAAGGCCATCGACAAAGTCGTCGACAAGGGCAAGAAGATCGCCGCCCATCTGCTCGAGGCGGCCGAGGAGGACATCGAATTCGCCGACGGCAAGTTCGGCGTTGCCGGTACGGATCGATCAGTGCCTTTCGCGCAGGTAGCCTTCGCCGCCTATGTGCCGCACAACTATCCCATCGAGACCTTGGAGCCTGGACTGGACGAGACCGCCTTCTACGACCCCTCGAACTTCACCTATCCCGCCGGCGCCTACATTGCCGAGATCGAGATCGATCCCGATACCGGCGCGGTCGAGCTCGCGCGGTTCACCGGCGCCGATGATTTCGGCCGGATCATCAACCCGATGATCGTCGAAGGCCAGGTCCATGGCGCGCTCGTCCAGGGGATCGGACAGGCATTGTTCGAGAACACGATCTACGATGCCGAAAGCGGCCAGCTCAAGACGGGCTCGTTCATGGATTACTGCATGCCGCGCGCCGACAATCTCGTTCCCTTCAAGCTCGAAACCAACACGACGCTGTGCGCGCATAATCCGCTCGGCGCCAAAGGCTGCGGCGAGGCCGGTACCATCGGCGCGCCGGCAGCCATCATGAATGCGGTCGTCGATGCGCTGACGCCGCTTGGCGTGACCGACCTCGACATGCCCGCGACGTCCGAACGCGTCTGGCACGCGATCGCCAAGCGACGCCAAGGGACATAGCGTCGGCCGGCAGGTCGGCTATCGACGATCCGCGGGCGGCTCTAGCAAGCCGGGGTTCCAAAGGCGGCCAACGTGTCTCGCACCGCGCGCTCGCGCCGGCCGAAGCCCTGAAGATCGGGAAGCGACGGATGCGCTCCCACCTTTACGCCATGCTTCTTCGCGAGCCGTACGGTCCGGCGCATATGGTTGAAGTCGGAAGCATGAAAGCCGCAGGCGACATTGGCCACGGTGATGATCGGCATGATCGCCTCGTCGTCGCCGAGACGATA
This sequence comes from Alphaproteobacteria bacterium, assembly GCA_030039975.1. Taxonomy (GTDB): domain Bacteria; phylum Pseudomonadota; class Alphaproteobacteria; order ATCC43930; family CGMCC-115725; genus DAHUYF01. Next base: position 5,514 of record JASHUO010000035.1, on the reverse strand, counting down.
GATGCCGAAGCTCTCGCCCATGTCGCAGTTGATCGTCGTCATGTCGTCGCGCTCCTTCTGGATGGGCTTCGACCACGCGCAACCGAGCCGGGCGAGGCCGGACCGAATTTCCGCCTTCAGGCGGTGGACGCCACCCGAGAGCTTACACGATCCGCCGCGTCCTCGACCCCGTCCGTCGCGCAAACGCGCAGAGCGCGAATTTCCGACGCCGAAAGGACGCGCTCGGACATCGTTAACGTTTTGGTGGCAATGTTTACCAGACTGGTTCCTTTGTATGACGAGTGGTATGCCCTCGCCCGACCCGAATACGCGCCCTGCGGCACTGCGTCTGCTGTTCGCCTGCACGGTGCTGGTCATTTTGGTGGTGCTCGCGACCAACGCCGCAGTCATCCTGCGCCTGCGCGAGAGCGAATTGGTCGGCGAGGAGAAGCAGCTGCAGAACCTCAGCCTCAACCTGGCGGAGGAGGCGTCTCGCTCGTTCCGCCCCGTCGATCTCGTCGTTTCGAGCCTGGTGAAGGAGATCGAGGCTGAGGGCGTGACCGACCGCGCGTCCTTTGAGCGGAAAATGGCGGGCCATGACCTTCATCTTCGCCTCGTCGAAGCGATCGGCGGGGTGCCGCAGCTGAGCGCCATCACCGTGATCGACAGCGACGGCAAGCTCGTCGACTCCTCGCGCCAGTGGCCAATTCCCAACATCAGTGTCGCCGACCGCGACTACTTTCAAGCGTTGAAAGACGATCCGCACCGCGAAAGCTACATCAGCCGGCCGGCACAAAATCGCGCGACGGGCGCGTGGACGATCTTTCTGGCGCGCCGGGTCAATGGCCCCCAAGGCGAGTTCCTGGGGATCATCCTTGGCGCGATCGAAACGCGGTACTTCGAGGATTTCTATCGCGCCATCTCGATCGGCGAAAGCACCACCATTGCCATGCAGCGATCGGACGGTGTGATGCTGGCGCGGTTTCCGCAAACCGATGCGATCGGCAAGGCCTTTTCCAACTCCGAGCACCTCCTGCAGGGCGGAGTCTCGGGCGTGGTGCGCGCGCTCAGCCCTATCGACGGGCAAATGCGCCTCAAGGCGGCACACCTTGTCGCCGGCTATCCCGTGCTGGCGCTCGCGACGAAGACCGAAGCAGCCGCACTGGCGAATTGGCGAGGCATCGCCCGACTTATGTCGCTGGGCGCGGCCTGCTGCGCCTTCTCGATCGCGATTGCCGGGTTTGCGATCGGACGGCAATGGAAGCAGCAGGCGATGCTCGCCCATGCGCAAGCCGAGCTGCGGCGTCAGGAAGATCGCACCGCAGCCTTCGAGGCGCTGGCCGCCGCCAAGGAAGCAGCGGAAATGGCCAATCGTGCGAAGTCCGAATTCCTGGCGACGATCAGCCATGAGCTGCGCACGCCGCTGAACGCCGTCCTGGGCTTCTCCGAGGTGATGCTGAGCGAAGTCTACGGTCCGCTCGGCAATGATCGCTACCGCACCTATGCCAGGGATATCCACGCCAGCGGCAGCCATCTCCTCAGCATCGTCAACGATCTGCTGGATTTATCGAAGGCGTCTGCGGGCAAGCTCGAATTGGACGAGAATTGGACCGATGCGCGCGAGCTCGTTGGCGCCATCTGTCGCCTCATCGGTCCGCGCATCGACGAAGCCAAACTGACGCTTACCGTCAACATGCCGGCTGGCGAGATCCTGATTTACGCCGATCAGCGCTTGCTCAAACAGATGCTGCTGAACCTGCTCTCCAACGCCTGCAAGTTCACGCCGCCGGGCGGGACCATCACCTGCTCGCTGTCGATCGACGACGCCGGAGCCGTATTCTCGGTGGCGGACAGCGGGGTCGGCATCCCAGCCGAGCATCTCGAGCGGGTGCTGCTGCCCTTCGTCCAGCTCGACAGCACGCTCACGCGCCGGCACGACGGCACCGGCCTTGGCCTCGCCCTGGTCAAGGCGATGGCCGAGCTGCATGGCGGCTCCTTGCACCTTGTCAGCCGGGTCGGTTCCGGCACCACCGCATCCGTCGTCCTTCCCCGGCGCCGGCTCCGTCCGGCGAGCGCCGCGGTGCCGGAGAATTCGATATCTGCCGGAACAGCTTAACGAGCGATGCCCCTGAACCCCGCCCGGCCATGACCCAAAGGAGTGAGCCGGCTGACACTTGCTGGCTCGGCCGTGCCTCTTCGGGTTTCCGAGCGCCGCGTAAGAGATCGGATAACTTATTGTTTAGCATACCAAAAGCTGATGCGGCGGTGGCCTGCTCACCCCTATGTCGGTAGGGAAATATTAGTCGCTCTATGCCCTAATCACCGACTGACCCTTGGTAGACCGGCCCGTCGGGACGGCCGCCATGAGCATCGCGAGGTCGCCCGATCTATTGGCGGGACGCCCCGTCGCCCGCCCGACGAGCGCCCCAGGCGTTAGCGAGGTGAGTGTTGGCGCTGATACTTGTCATTGACGACTCATCTGCGGTGCGTCGCTTCGTGGGCATGGCCCTCGAAGCCGTCGGCCACACCGTAATCGACGCGGGCGACGGACAAGCAGGTTTGGCCCTTTTCCATCGGCAACACCCCGACTTGGTCATCACCGATATGCTCATGCCGGTGATGGAAGGGATCGAAACCATCCAAGAGATCCGCCGGTTGAGCCGAGACACCAAGATCATCGCCATGTCGGGCAGCGCGGGAGGTTCGGAACGGCTCTATCTCGGGGCCGCCCAGAAGCTCGGCGCCGATGCGACGCTGAGCAAGCCGTTCAAGCCGATCGACCTGGAACGGACCGTCACGAGCTTGCTGATGCCCGACCTGAGCGTCATCGCGAAGGAGCCGCCGCCCGATGGCTCGCCGACAGAGCCCCACAGGGATGGGAGAGACCGCCGGCGCTATCGACGCCATGAAGTGATCTGGTCGGGGCGCATCGACGTTCCCGATGGCACCCAGGTCGAATGTTCCGTGCTTGACCTCTCCGCCGAGGGCGCAAAGGTCATCACCGGAGAAGCGCTGGCGCCAGGGATACGCGTGTCGTTCTTCTCGCCGCGCTTCGACCCCGTCACCGCTCAAATCGTCTGGACGGACGACCGGAGAGCGGGGCTGCACTTCCTCGATGGGGTCGACCGCGTACTCCAGGTGCTCAGCGGCAAGTATGGCGATGTCGTGTTCCCCGCTCAGCTCGCGGTGCTGCAACGAAAGCGCTAGCACGGCTTCGACGATCAAGCCACCTTCGTTTGGCCAGCGAGCGCTGAGACCAGCGCCCTACTCCGGCACGTCATCGGAAGCGGGACCAGGGCCACTCCGGCGGTCCCGCTTCGATGCGTTGTTATGACCTATTCGGCGGCGCGCGCTTTGGCGCTTTGCGCGCCGATTTTGGCCACGGCCTGCCAGTCGAGGACGAAAACGGTCTTGTCGGCATCATCCATGAACCGGATGGGACCGTAGTTCGTGAAGTAGAAGACGCTCTCTTCCGGGAAGCAGGTCGAATCGTGGATCATCCCGTTGGGCTCGTAGCCGTAATCGCCGGGATAAGCGGTGATGCCACCTTTCTCGACACCGCCGCGGACCTCCATTTTTCCCGACAGCATCAGATACTCGCCCGCGCCGAGATGTTCGTGTCGCGCAAACGCTGAGCCCTTGGCGCAGCGGAAGAGCGTCGTCCAGGCGCCGGTTTCCTGGCTCGTACGCAGCACTTTGATCTCGATCCCCTCCGAGAACGGCGTCCAAGGCATGCCGTCCGCGTGGATGTAGGTATCTTCGAACTTCGCATTCTGAAGTGCGTCGCGATCGGTCTTGTCCATCGCTTCCTCCCAGAGTTGCGCTGAGACAATGTCCGGATGCTCCTGCACCGGAAAAGCTAGCATGCGATGGCTGCCTTGGCGACCACGCTCGGCGACACGTCATTGCCGCGAGGGCAGGTCTCACCGCGATGCTATTGGGCTCGCGCGCCCTATTGGCGGCACGGGGCGTTTTTCGCGTCGCCCGACCACCCCGTTCGGGCTTCACATCCCGGCCGGGCGCGCCGGCGATGGGCTGGTGCCCCCGGCTCCGCCACCATAATATAGCGTGCCCACACTCGGAGGTGAGGCGATGGCCCATTCGCCCGCAGCGGTCATGCCGTTCCAGACTCAGAGCCACGACCATGAGAGCTGCATCGAGGATGCGCTCGATCGCGCGGCGCAGCTTTGCGCCGAGCGCGGCGCCCGGCTCACCGAGCTGCGCCGCCAGGTGCTGCAGCTCGTCTGGCGCGGCCACGAGCCGGTCGGCGCGTACGCCGTGCTCGAGGCGCTGCGCCGCTCGCATGCCGGCGCCGCGCCGCCCACGGTCTACCGCGCGCTCGATTTTCTCATCGAGCACGGCCTCATCCACCGCATCGAATCGCTCAACGCCTATGTCGGCTGCCCGCGGCCGGAACGGCCGCATGTGAGCCAATTCCTCATCTGCGGCGGCTGCGGCGCCATCGCCGAGCTCGACGACCCCGCCATTGCCGTCGCCGTGTTGCGCCGCGCGGGCGAGCTCGGCTTCCTCGTCGAGCAGCAGACGATCGAGCTGCGTGGCCTCTGCCCGCGCTGCCGGCCGTCGGGCGACGCCGATGCGGCCGACGCGCGGCGCCCGCGGGCGCCGATCAAGCGATGAACGAAGCGCGTTCCACCCGCATTCGCCTGTGACCCCACCACCATCGCCGGGAGCGCCGCGCGTTTCGCTCGCGGTGCTCTTCACCACCTTCGCCAAGATCGGCCTCATGAGCTTCGGCGGCGCTTTGTCGGGCTGGATGTATCGCGAGATCGTGCAGCGCCGCCACTGGCTCGAGGAGGAGGAGTTTCTGAGCGGGCTCGCTTTGGGGCAGATCATGCCCGGCGCCAATGTCGCGAATTTGTCGCTGTTCATCGGTCAGCGGCTGCGCGGCGGCAGGGGCGCGCTCGTGGCGCTCACCGGCATGCTGTTACCGCCGATGGTGCTTGTCCTGGTGCTCGCAGCGGCCTATCTCCGTCTCGATGATGTTCTCTGGCTGCATCGCCTGGTGGGCGGTGTCGCCGCCGCGGCGATCGGCCTTACCGCGATGGTCGGAGTGCGCGCGACGCGCCGCGTCGAGCGCCGCCCCGCGCCGATGGCAGCGCTGCTCGTCATTTTCCTCGCTGTCGGCGTGTTGCGCTGGCCGATGGTGCCGGTGGTGCTGGTGGTGACGCCGCTCAGCGTCGCGCTGGCCTTCCTCGCTGGGAGACGCGGCCATGCGTGAGGACACGTTCGTCGCCCTGCTCCTCGTCTTCGTGCCGCTGTCGCTGCTGTCGGTCGGCGGCGGTCCGAGCATCCTCGCCGGTTTGCAGAATGCGGTCGCGGCGCGCGGCTGGATGAGCCAGCGCGATTTCCTCGACCTCTTCGCCATCGCCCGCGCTGCGCCGGGGCCCGGCGTGCTGCTCGCAACCCTGGTCGGCTGGAAGGTGGCCGGAATCCCGGGGGCGATCGTCGCCTCGCTCGCGCTCTTCGTGCCCTCCTCGCTGCTCTATTACGGGGTCGCGCGGCACTGGAACGCGC
>JASHUO010000388.1 GCA_030039975.1 Alphaproteobacteria bacterium | reverse complement strand
TATAGGCGGCGATGACCAACTCGGCCTGACCGAACGTCGCATCAAGATTGGTGCGGATGCTCGGGATCGCGACGAAAACGATGAAGTTGTCGAGAACCGCCACAAAGGTTCCGGCCAGCATGATCGCCAAGCCGAGCCAACGGTGCTGATCTGACAGTCTATCGGTAGTCGCGGCGAACCATCCCGGGTCGCTTGTCACCGAGGTGAGCGTTCCGCACCGCACATCGCCGCGCATCGACTAGCCCCTTAGCAGCCTGCAAACGCGACGCCCCAGACCGCGGCGACGGCATCCTTGGAGCCTGCACGCAAGCGCGTTTTCGCGTCCGAATCGCGCTGCCTGCATGTCATGGCACTTTCTCACGCCGCCTTATTCGCCAGATTGAGTATTCGACTTTTCACGGCCCTCTAAGGGGTGGCCCCTGTGGTGATCGCGTAATGACGCGACTTCCTCGCATCCAAGCTGAACTGTCCCGCTCCGAAATGCGCGATTTGCAATAGACCGCCAATGATCATGATGTTCTTCAGAAAATTGATCATCTGATTCTGGTCGGCGAAGTTGCGGTGAAAGAAGATTGCCGTCGCAAAAACGAACACTGCAAGAGCAGACGCCACCGCCCGCACACGGAAGCCAAGAATGAGACACACTCCCCCGCCAACCTCGAAGATCACGGCGATGACCCAACCCAACGGGGCCAAGGGCAGACCCACGCCGGCGATATATGCCGTCGTCGCCGCGTAGCTGGCGATTTTGCCGAAACCGCTGATGAGAAAGGGGAGTCCAATAAGTATGCGACCAAACACTGGCAGATATCTTGTCGTTTCCATGCACGGTCTCCCTAGTTGCGCGGCGAGCGTCGACTTGCCGAGGACATCGAGCTACGCCGTATCCACCAGCACCAGCTCAGTGGGCTGCGATGCAATAATCTGAAGATGAGGTTCGTCGACGACCGCAACGCCATCGCCACGGCTCAAGTGCTTGCCGTTCACTGTCGCCGCACCGGCGGCGAGCGCTAGATAGGCCTGACGGCCAGCCGCAAGCGAATGAATGAGGTTGTCGCCGGCGGCCAAGACGGAGCCAAACACTCTTGCGTCGCCTCGGATCAACAAGGCGCCTTCATCTTTCTCAAAGCCGCTGGCGAGAACGACGAGGCTGTCGGAGTCCCGGGCACTCGGAAATTGTCGGCTCTGCCAGCGCGGCTCGCCCCCCGCCTTTCTGGGTCGAATCCAAATCTGAAATATCTTAAGCGGCTCACGCCCGGGATTGTGTTCGGCATGCCGGATGCCGGTTCCGGCACTTATGACCTGAACGTCACCTGCTTTTAGATATCCGACGTTACCGAGATCGTCCTCATGCGCAACGACCCCTTGGCGAACGTAGGTAATGATCTCGACGTTCTCATGCCGATGGAGAGGAAATCCGCTGCCGGGCGCGATCTCATCGTCGTTCCAAACGATCAAAGAGCCCAGCCGCCTGTGTTCCGGAAGGCCCCGGCCGGCGATCGCGAAATGGTGCTTGGCCTTCAGCCAGCCAAAGTCGCCTCCTCCCAGTTCGGCCCACGAACGTCGTTGCAGCACCTGACGCTCCGCGCACACAAGCTAACGTGCAGGAGTTATATCCAAGTCGCTGCGATGAGAAGATCGTGCCAGAAGGACGCTGCGTCCTACTGGCAGGACAATCATCCCTGGAGCGCGCCTTCGGCCGGCAAGGATCGCGCGCCTACTTCGAGCCAATGGTGGATTTCAGGGTTGCGGCGAGGAAATCGATCGTAGCTCTCACGCTCGGAAGCATGCCACGGCGGGAAGGGAAGACCAGATGGATGATACCGTCGGCAACGCTCCATCCCGGCAGTACGCGAACCAGTCGTTTCTGGTGTATTGCATCCGCGCAGTCGATCTCGGGAAGCAATGCGAGCCCAATCCCAGCAACCGCCGCGTCCAACAGGATGGCGAAGTCTCCGGCGGAGAGCTTGGGGTCGATCGGCACGGAGGCCAGCTTTCCTTCGGGACCCGCCAGCTCCCAGTTTATCGGGCCGAGGCGCTCTGTGGCGTGAATGATGGGAAAGCGCCGCAAGTCTTCGGGATGCTGCGGGTTACCGTGCTTCTTGAGAAGACTTCTGCTCGCAACCAGTATCCTGCGGCTGATGCCGATGCGTCTCATCTGGAGCTCGCCGTCAGCATCCAGACGATCGCGAATTCTAATCGCGATATCCATGCCCTCCGCGATCACATCCACCGGGCGGTTGGTCATGAAGAACTGGACGCGCAGAAGGGGATGTTTGTCGAGGAACGCCGGCAATAACCGCGTGAGGCCCCGTTGGACGCCGAGCGGACAGCTGATGCGAACGAGCCCTTGAGGCGTCGATTTCATTCGCAGCGCCACTTCGCGGATAGCCTCCGCTTCGTCCATCGCGGCCCGAGCGTGACGGTAAACCTCCCGGCCGACCTCGGTTACGCTCAGCCGACGGGTCGATCGCTCGAGCAGCCGTACTCCGAGCTGCCCTTCCAAGGCTGCGATCCTTCGGCTGATTCGGGATTTCGGCACTCCCAAAGCGCGTGCAGCGGCGGAAAAGCTTTCATGTTTGACAACCGCCGCGAAGAAACCCAGGTCGTTGAGATCCCGCATGCCCGTCGCCCACCAGATAGGACGGTGTCCCCCGATTCTTGAGGCTAATTCGCTTCTCGCGCGACGTTAAACGCGGACGATCGATGAAGCAAGGAAACCAAACCAACCGGC
>JASHUO010000387.1 GCA_030039975.1 Alphaproteobacteria bacterium | reverse complement strand
TGGAGACCGAGCACTATGCGCTCCATTCGCGCATGCTGCTCGGCACCACCGACTGGAGCGAGGAAGAGAAGGCGGTGCTGCCGCCGGTGCGTTGGCCGCTGATCCGCACCCATCCGGGCTCGGGGCGGGAGCTGCTCTTCGTCGGCGTCCATGCGCGCGCCATCCTCGGCTGGACGCTGCCCGAAGGCCGCTTGATGCTGTCGGACCTGCTGGAGCACGCGACCGAGCGCCGCTTCGTCTATCGCCACCACTGGCGCGTCGGCGATCTCGTCATGTGGGACAATCGCTGCACGCTCCACCGCGGCCGCCGCTACGATTTCAACGAGCGCCGCGAGCTGCGCCGCACCACGACGCTGGACCTGCCGCAAGCGTCCGAAGGAAGTTCGTCGGCGGCCGCGTCAGCCGTTGCGTAACAACAGCGAGAGCGGCACGGTGTGGGCCAACGACGAGCACTGCGTGCTCGCGTTTTAGTACCGGCGCAACAGCCCGATCAGCTTGCCCTGCACCTTGACGCGGTCGGGGCCGAAGATGCGGGTTTCGTAGTCCTTGTTGGCGGGCTCGAGCGCGATCGAATCGCCGCGCCGGCGCAACCGCTTCAAGGTGACTTCATTGTCGTCGATGATGGCGACGACGATCTGCCCGTTCTCGGCCGTGTCGCAGCGCTGAATGAGCACGGTGTCGCCATCGAGGATGCCGGCATCGATCATGCTGTCGCCGGCGACTTCGAGCGCGTAATGCTCGCCCTTGCCGATGAAGCTCTGGGGCACGCCGATGGTGGTCGTCGGATCGCGCAGCGCCTCGATCGGCGTGCCGGCGGCGATGCGGCCGAGGAGGGGCAATTGTGTGGCCTCGCCGGCGTCGCTGGTCGCGGCGCTCGGCAGCGCCGCCTTGAAATCGCCGCGGATGACGGTCGGGGAGAAGCGGGCGCGCTCGCCCGCGCGGCTGCGCTGCGCCGCGTAGGCCGTGTCTTCGGGCAGCCGCACCACCTCCAGCGCGCGGGCGCGATGCGGCAAGCGGCGGATGAAGCCGCGCTCCTCAAGCCCGCTGATCAGCCGATGGATGCCGGATTTCGACTTGAGGCCCAGCGCCTCCTTCATCTCCTCGAAGGACGGTGAGACGCCGCTTTCTGAGAGCCTCCGATTGATGAAGATCAGCAACTCGTATTGCTTGCGCGTCAGCATGGCTGGCTCCGCGGCGCTATGACAGAACAAAACCAAAACCCTAGAGCGTGTTCTAGTTTGGTTCCGAAGCGGCGTCAAGCATTCCGTGTGGATAACCGCACACCCCTCAGGCGAAAGCCGAGTCGGGGGCGAGCGGCACGATTTCGACCATCTCGCCCGGGGCGGCGGCCGGCGCGTGCGGTGCGCGCACCACGAGGCAGTCCGATCGTGCCAGCAGGGACATCATCGAGCTGTCCTGCTTGGCGAAGGGCCGGGCCTCGAGCGTACCGTCGGCGGCGCGGGCGAGCGTCGCGCGGAGATAGTCCTGTCTCCGGTCATTTTGCGGCAATGCCACGGCGAGGCGCGCCCGCAGCGGCGCCGGCTCGGCGGTGCTGAGCCCGGTTAGGCGCTCGATCGCGGGCTTCAGAAAAAGCAGGCCGCAAACCAGGCTCGAGACCGGGTTGCCGGGGAGGCCCATCATCGGCGTCTCGCGGTAGCGCCCGACCATCAGCGGCTTGCCCGGCCGCATGGCGATCTTCCAGAAGTCGAGGGTGAGCCCGGCGGCGCCGAGCGCGTCGCGCACCAGATCATGCTCGCCGACCGAGGCGCCGCCGGTGGTGACGAGGAAATCGGCGCCGGTCGCCGCTTCGGCGATGCGCTGCAGCGCATCGGCCTTGTCGGGCGCGATCGGGAGGTGGAGGGGGAGGCCGCCCAGCTCGGTCACCAGCGCCGCCAGCGCCAGGCCGTTGGAGCTGACGATTTGATTGGGCCCGACCGGATCGCCCGGCATCACCACCTCATCCCCGGTCGGCAGGATGGCGATGCGCGGCCGGCGATAGACCATGAGCCAGGGGCGGTTCATCGCCGCGGCAAGGCCGATATCCCGGGCATTGAGGCGGCGGCCCGGCGAAAGGCCGACCTCGCCTTCGCGGAAATCGAGCCCGGCGGGGCGCACATGCTGGCCAAGAGGCGCCGCCTCGCGCACTTCCACCCTATCACCCTGGCGCTCGGTATCCTCCTGGATGACGATGCTGTCGGCGCCCTCCGGTACGGGGGCGCCGGTAAAGATGCGCACGGCTTCGCCGCGCCCGACCGTGCCGGCAAAGGCCTGGCCCGCCGGGACGCTGCCAATGACGCTGAGGCGCACCGGCACGCGCGCCACATCGGCGGCGCGCACGGCATAACCATCCATCGCCGAGACCGGCCAAGGCGGCTGGGTGCGCCGCGCCGCCACCGGCTCGGCAAGCACGCGCCCGGCAGCGTCGCTGAGCGCCACCTGCTCGATCCCCAAGGGCTTGAGCGGCGCCAGCAGGCGCTGCCGCGCTTCCTCGACCGAAATCATTGCGGCGCCTCGTAAATCCCTGATTTACCGCCGGCTTTGTGCAGCAAGCGGATGCCTTCGATGCGCATGCCGCGGTCGACGGCTTTGCACATGTCGTAGACCGTGAGCGCGGCCACGGCAACCGCCGTGAGCGCCTCCATCTCGACCCCGGTGCGCGCCGTGACCTTGCAGGTGGCGGTGATGTCGACGGCATGGCGCTCGGGAACGCAGCGGAGCTCGACCGCGACCGAGCTCAGCGCCAAGGGATGGCAGAGCGGGATGAGGTCGGGCGTCCGCTTGGCACCCATGATCCCGGCCAGCCGCGCCACCGACAGCACGTCGCCTTTCTTCACCCCGCCGGCCATGATCAGGTCGAGCGTCGCCTTTTCCATGACAACGCTGCCGCCGGCAATGGCGATGCGCTCGGTCTCGGGCTTGGCCGAGACGTCGACCATTGCCGCATCGCCCTTTTCGTCGAAATGCGTAAGGCGGCTCACGCCCGCGCCTCGGCCGGCGCCAGCAGCGCCCGGGTCGCCGCCTCGACATCGCTTTGCCGCATCAGGGATTCGCCGATGAGGAAGCAGCGCGCGCCGGCACGCGCCATGCGCGCGAGGTCGGCGGGGTGCTCGAGCCCGCTCTCGCTCACCAGCAGGGCCCCCGGCGGAACTGCTCTCGCGAGCTCTTCGGTTACCGCAAGATCAACCTTTAAGGTTTTGAGATTACGATTATTTATGCCGATCAGTGACGCCCCGAGCCCGGCCGCGCGGTCGAGCTCCGTCCGGTCATGCACCTCAACCAATACATCCATGCCCCAATCCGCCGCCGCGTCGGCAAGGGTGCGCGCCTCGCCATCGTCGAGCGCCGCGAGGATGAGCAGGATGCAATCGGCTCCCAGCGCACGTGCCTCCAGCACTTGATAAGGATCGAGCATGAAGTCCTTGCGCAGCACCGGCAATCCGACCGCACTTCGCGCTGCGACGAGATGCTCGGGCCGGCCCTGGAAATAGGGCTCGTCGGTGAGCACCGAGAGGCAGGTGGCGCCGCCCCGCGCATAGGCGTGGGCAAGCGATGGCGGAGCGAAATCGGCTCGGATCAGGCCGCGGCTGGGGCTCGCCCGTTTGATCTCGGCGACGAGGCCGTAGCGCCCAGCAGCGACGGCGCGCCGCAGCGCCGCGGCAAAGCCCCGCGGCGCCTCGGCCGCTTCCGCCTCGCGCTGCAGCGCCGCCGCAGGGCGCGCCGCTTTCGCGGCGGCAATGGCGCGGCGCTTCTCGGCGCAGATGCGTTGCAGCACGTCGCTCATGCGGAGGGGGGTATATTGGTGATGGCGATGAGCTGTTCCAGCGCGCGCTTGGCGGCGCCGCTGTCGATCGAGCGTGCGGCTTCGGCGACGCCCTCCCGCAGATCCCTGGCG
>JASHUO010000386.1 GCA_030039975.1 Alphaproteobacteria bacterium | reverse complement strand
GCTCTCATCGCTCTGGGCCCCCTTGCTGCCGGGCGCCGCGTTGGTTTATCTGGCGGCCACCGTGGATTCCGCCCGCCGCCATTGGCAGGGCGCGGGCGGGGAATGGAAGGGACGCGTCGAGTGGCGCCATCGGAGCTGACCACCGGTCTGGAGACGCCCTCGGGCAAGGGGCGGGCGGACGAGAATTTCCCCGTCGGCTCTTTCCTCATTCGGCGCGAGCTGCGGCCGCATATCCATGCCTTCTATCGCTTCGCGCGCGAAGCCGACGACATCGCCGACAATGCCACGCTCGCCGCGGCGGAGAAGGTGCGGCGGCTCGCCCGCATGGGCGAGATTCTCGAAGGCGCGTCCGGCACCGAGTCGCCTGCCGCGCTGGCGATGCGGCGGAGCCTCGCTGAGACCCGGTTGGGGGCCCAGCATTGTCACGATTTGCTGCGCGCCTTCACCATGGATGCGACCAAGCTGCGCTATCGCGACTGGGACGATCTCATGACCTATTGCCGCTATTCCGCGACGCCGGTTGGACGGCAGGTGCTCGATCTCCATGGCGAGTCACAGAACACCTGGACCTGGTCGGATCCGCTCTGCGATGCGCTGCAAGTGCTGAACCATCTCCAGGATTGCGCCGCCGATTACCGCGCGCTCGATCGCGTCTATCTGCCGGAGCAGGACCTCGCGGCTTGCGGCAGCAGCGTCGCCGACCTGGCCGCGCCCGCGGCGACACAAGGTCTGCGCCGCGTCATCGATCGCCTGCTCGACGGCACCGATGGACTCATCGAAAGGGCGCAAAATTTGCCGCGCAGCGTCGAGAGCCCAGGGCTGCGGCGCGAGACCGCGGTGATCGTCGCCTTGGCGGAACGGCTGGCGCGTCGGCTGCGGCGCGGCGATCCGCTCGCCACGCGGGTCAAGCTCAGTCGCGGCGATTTTGCCGCCTCGTTGTTGACCGGGCTGTGGCGCGGCCGGCGTTGGGGCCAGGGATGAGCGCGGCGCTCGAGCAAGAGCCGCCGGAAGATCCGCGCGCCGCCATCCGCGCGCGCGTCGCTGCCGCCGGCACGTCCTTCTATTGGGCGATGCGGCTCCTGCCCGAGGCGCGGCGCGAGGGCATGTTCGCCATCTACGCCTATTGCCGCGAGGTCGACGACATCGCCGACAGCGACGCGCCGCCGGCGGCAAAGCGCGCCGATCTCGCGCAGTGGCGGCGCGAGGTCGATGCGATCTTCGCCGGCAAAGCCGCACGGCCGCTGTCGCGCGTGCTCGCCGATGTGGCGCGCGCCTATCGGCTTCGCCGCGAGGATTTCCTCGCCATCATCGACGGCATGGAGATGGACGCCGCCGCCGATATCCGCGCGCCCAGCCTCGCCGAGCTCGATCTCTATTGCGACCGGGTGGCGAGCGCCGTCGGGCGGCTCTCGGTGCGCATCTTCGGCAGCGATCTGCCGGCTGCCGACCGCGTCGCCTGGGCGCTGGGCCGCGCGCTGCAGCTCACCAACATCCTGCGCGACCTCGCCGAAGATGCCGCGCGCGGCCGGCTTTATCTGCCGCGCGAATACCTGGTCGAGGCCGGCATCGAGACGACCGAGCCGGCCGCGGTGCTGCGCCACCCGGCGCTCGCCGGCGCTTGCGACCGGCTCGCGGCGCTCGCCGATCAGCGCTTTGCCGAAGCGGCGGCGGCGATGCGCGAATGCCCGCGTCGCGCCATGCGGCCGGCGGCGGTGATGGGCGCGGTCTATCGCCAGATCCTGCACCGGCTGCGGCAGCGCGGCTGGCGCGATCTCGAGCGCGAAGTCAAGCTGCCGACATCGCTGAAGCTCTGGCTCGCGCTGCGCCACGGCTTGCTGTGATCAGGCAGGCTCCTAGGCCGCGCCGCGTTCACGTGGTGGGTGCCGGGCTCGCTGGACTCGCCGCGAGCCTCCGGCTCGCCGAAAACGGCGTGGGTGTCGTGCTGCACGAAGCGGCGCGGCAAGCCGGCGGGCGCTGCCGCTCCTATCTTGATGCGACGCTTGGCTGCCGCATCGACAATGGCAATCATTTGCTCCTCGCCGGCAATCACGCGGCGATGGATTATCTGCGCCGCATCGGCGCGGCAGACACGCTGATCGGCCCCGACGCGGCCGTCTTTCCCTTTCTCGATCTCGCCGGCGGCGAGCGCTGGACGGTGCGGCCGAATGCCGGGCGCTTGCCCTGGTGGCTGTTTCAGCCCGAGCGCCGCGTCGCGGGCACGCGCCCGCTCGACTATCTCTCAGGGGTGCGGCTCTTCGGCGCCGGGCCGGACGCGGTCGTGACCGATCGGCTCGATCCGCGCTCGCTGCTCTTCCGCCGCTTCTGGCAGCCGCTGGCGGTGGCGGCGCTCAACACCGAGGCGGAGCAGGGGGCCGCGTCGCTGCTCGGCCGCGTGCTGCGCGAGAGCTTCGGCGCCGGTGGCGCGGCCAGCCGGCCGCTGGTGCCGCGCGACGGGCTCTCGGAAAGCCTGGTCGAGCCGGCGCTCGATCGCCTCCATGCGCTCGGCGCCGAGCTCCGCTTCGGCTCGCGCCTCCGCGCCATCGAATTTGCCGGCGAGCGCGCGGCGCTGCTCGGCTTCGATGAAGGCGGCGAGAGCCTGGCGGCCGACGAGGCGGTGGTGCTGGCGGTGACTGCCGCCGTGGCGGCGCGGCTGGTGCCGGACCTTATCGTCCCCGACGAATTCCGCGCGATCGTCAATGCGCATTATCGCATCGCGGCACCGTCGGCGGCACCGCTTTTCGTTGGTCTCGTCGGCGGCACCAGCGAATGGGTGTT
>JASHUO010000385.1 GCA_030039975.1 Alphaproteobacteria bacterium | reverse complement strand
ACGGTTCACAGCGAGACACGATTGCGACCGGCTTCCTCTCCGATAACCTTCGTTGGGCGCCCGACGGCTCGCTGATGATCGCGGGTCAGGATGTGCCTGCGAAAGCAGTGTTTGACTGCTTTGAGAGCAAGAACGTGCGCTGCACCCAACCCTGGCGCGTCGATCGTTGGGACACGGAAGCGATGAAGGTCACGCCGGTTGTGAGCGAAGCCGGCAATCCTGAATTCGGCGATGCGACCGTGGCATTGGAGGTCGACGGCGACATGTTCATCGGCACCTTCCGCGGCGATCGGATCGCTGAGCTTCCGATCCCGCAAACTCCAGCCGCTACTGGCAGCTCGACGCCACCGACGAAGTAGCACATTGATCTTAATCGGAGGGTGAGCGGACAGTCAGCGTGCCTGCTCACCCGCCAGATCTCGCGCTTCGCCTTCCCTTGTGACATCACCCGGCGCTCGCGCAGCAGCCCGATCTGTCAGGCGTAGCCTTAAAAAATCGCTCTGGAAAAAAGACCAAGACAGATCGGGAAGAGTTCCCAGAAAAAACGTGATACTCAGCCCTGTTCGAGCTTTGCCGGCTTTGGCAGAATCCTCTCGCATATTTTCACTCCAAACCTTTGCCCCGCCCTCACCGGCGGGGCTTTTCTGTCGCTGCGTGTGCCGCGCGCTTGACAGTTCCGGTACGTAGCGCGGAGCTAGCGTCTCAGTTAGCCGCCGCCACCTCCCGGACACGGCGGCGCACTCGCGCCCCGCTCGGCACGCCCCAACCCGCGTCGAGCGGGGTGTTTTTGCTGACCTCTCGGAGCGCGCGTAGATGTTTCGCCCTCAGTGAGTCCGACGCTCGCGCTTCCTCCAGCCAATCCGCCAACGCCAGCATCTTAGTAGATGTCGTAACCGAGGTTCCTCCTCGCTCGCCCGAAGCCCCATCGAGCTCGGTGCGGAGCGGTCATGGCCGGAGCGCTGCGCCGTCGGCGAGTCGCATCGTTCCGGCAGGTTGGAAATTCGACAGCTGCCCCGATTCTTTTCGAGATTGCGTGCCGAGACCGTTCGGGAATGCGGCCAACGCAAGATCGGGAAAAATTGCCTGAAGGAACGCGAACCCTTGCCGTGTTCACGGTCGGCGATGTCAGGCAATATGGCAGTACAAAGCTAAACACACACTGGGGCCTCGTTTCTCTCTGTTGCGTCGTTCGCACGGTGACTGCAGCCGCGGGCATTGTCGTCTCGGCAAGCGGTGGAGTGGAACATCGCAGAGGCCGAGACGTGCATTGCCTGTCGACAGGACGCGCGCTGCCGAATTCAGGGCGGTGCGAAGCTTCAAAAGCCGCGTTCACACGCTGGGAGGAGCCTATGAAGTTTCCTGTAGTCACTGTGGCGGCGCTCGCCACCCTTGCCCTCTGTGCCCCTGTCGCGCAGGCGGACGATAACCTCAAGACGCTCGAAGCTTTCCATCAGACACCGCCAATCGATTGGCCGACGGTTCCGCAAGGCGGTCCCAAGGCCGACGCGATCAAGCAGATCTTGGCGACGAAGATCAAATTACCGCCAGGCTTCCATATCGACCTGTACGCCCTGGTGCCGGACGCCCGCCACATGGCCGTCGGCCCGCAAGGAATCGTCACCTTCGTAGGCACGCGGAAGACGAAGGTCTACGCGGTGACCGATCGCTCCCGCAGCGGCGTGGCGGAAGAGGTCAAGGAGTTTGCCCCGACCTTGGCGAAACGAGTACCGAACGGACCCTGCTTCTCGAAGGACGGGTTCCTCTATGTGGTGGAACAAAATCGAGTCCTCCAATATCCGGCGGCGGAGTTCTTCTACGAGAGCCCGGATGTCGCCGTCGTCGAAGTCGTCCCCGAAGGCCAGTTGATCCCACCGGACGAAGAGAGCTTCAACCACACCGCGCGCGAATGCCGCGTCGGCCCTGACAACAAGCTCTACATCCAGCTGGGTCAGCCCTACAACGTGCCACCCAAGGAAAAGCTCGCTCTCTACAAGAAGATCGGTATGGGCGGCATTATCCGCATGGACCAGGACGGCAAGCACCGCGAGGTCTATGCAACGGGGCTGCGCAACCCGGTCGGCATGGATTTCAATCCGAAGGACAACACACTGTGGTCGAACGACAATCAGGTCGACGGCATGGGCGACGACATCCCGCCGGGCGAGATGAACCGCATCGACAAGATCGGGCAAGAATTCGGCTTCCCCTGGTACGGCGGCGGTCATACGCGCACGAACGAATATAAGAACGACACCCCGCCGGCAGATGTCGTCTTCCCCGAAGTCGAGCAGGTCGCGCACGCGGCCGATCTGGGGCTCACCTTCTACACGGGCGACATGTTCCCGACCAAGTACAAGGGTGCAATCTTCTCGACGCAGCATGGATCGTGGAACCGCACTGTGCCAATCGGCGCTCGCGTGATGGTCACCTTCCTCAAGGAGAACGGCCATGTGGCGGGCCCTTCGATCCCCTTCGCCGAGGGCTGGAACGACAACGGCCACTATCTCGGTCGCCCGGTCGACGTAGCGCAGTATTGGGATGGATCGCTGCTGGTATCGGATGATCTGGTGGGCGCAGTCTATCGCATCTGGTACGACGGCCCGAAACAATAAAAGGCACGAACCCGTTCGATGGCCCCGGCGTCGGTCGGGGCCGCTTCTTTGTTTCACACTTCCACCGGCGGAGCAGCGATGTTGATAGGGCGAAATATCGCGAGAGCAGCTGCTTTCGTGCCCTTGGCGTTATCGGTTGCCGCCGCGCAAGTGCCCGCCGTTGCCGCGGGCGATGCGAAGGCGGGCCGGGAAAAGGCCCGGAAATGCGAGCAATGTCATGGCCTCGACG
>JASHUO010000384.1 GCA_030039975.1 Alphaproteobacteria bacterium | reverse complement strand
CCGGCTGCACGACGCCGTGGTGGCCGTTGCCGATGAGCGTGGCAAAGCTCTCATAACCCATCACGTTCTCGCCGCCCGCGAGCGGGACCGGCGAGAGCATCGCGAGTTCTGCCCACTCGGCGGCGGGCCGATCCGCGGGGATGGGCTCCTCGATGAAGCACAATCCGTAGGAGCCGAGGCGGGATACAGCGCGACGCGCTTCGGGCAGGTCCCAGCCCTGATTCGCGTCTACCATCAACCGCTCGCCCGGCCGCAGGTCGCGCGCGAGGCCGGAGACCACGGCCGCATCGATCTCGGTCCCAAACGCCACCTTGACCTTGAAGGCCGTGAATCCCGCCTCCCGGCAGCGTGCCACCGTCTCCGGCGCGGTGTCCGGGTTGAGGCCGCTGGCATAGGCAGGCACCGTATTCCGGACTTCGTTTCCTGCCAGGACCGCTCGAAGCGGCTTGCCGGCGCGGCGTGCGATCAAGTCCCATAGAGCGAGGTCCAATCCGGCGATGCACGCGGCGAAAGGTCCGGGTTCGCCGCCCTGGATCGCCCAGCGCGCGGTGCGCATGGTGATGGTATGCCAGGCATCCGCCGGGTCGACATAGGAGCCCGCCAGAGCCGCGGGGCCGATCACGGTTTCGATGAGGCGCATCTTGTTGTCGGCGCTGAAGGGCGGGAAGTTGCACCAGACTTCCCCCCATCCATGGGCGCCGTCCGCGTCCTCCACACGCAGCAGCAGCGCACTGCGGCGCGGAATGCTGCCGAAGGAGGTTTTAACCGGCTCCCTTACCTCGGCCCGGTACAGGAAGGTTTCGATCCGCGCGATGCGCAGCGGCATAGCAATGTTCCTTCTGAAGGGCCCGGCGCGGATCATAGATGGAGTGACGCCTGCGACCGTCATAAGTCTTTTCGATAGGCGTTCTCGCTCAGGCAGATAACGGCATGCACACGACAGATCCGAGTTTGGGGCACGTGGCGGCCTTACGCGCGCTGCAGCTCTACGTGCACAGGCAGATGGCGGCGCGTGAGAACCGAGCAAGAGCACGCTGACGTCGCGCGAGCAGAGACAGCGTGATGGTTAACGACCGGCCATAATTTGACGCAATCGCCGTAGCGCCCGGCACCTAGACTGCTAAAACTAGGCGGCAGTTGGAGGACGCCATGCTGTGTCGCATTAATATTCGGCCTCGGCATTGTTCGGCTTATGAATACCTTGGGGTCTTTGATCTGGCGCTCCCGATCTTGGAAACCGACGACGAAGACCAGATCACGCTGCGACACGGACGAAAGCATATCCGCGCCAAGCTTGGACCAAGCGAGAGCTGCCCGCCCGACCCGGCTCCGTCTGCTGTGCTACCGACGGTCAATCTGATTGAGGCGTGACCGCAGCCCCGCGAGCAATTTTGGCGACCGCGGAGCGCGATTTCGGTCAGCATTCCTGACCAGCGGCAGAACTTCATGTGAGTCCTGACGGCGATCTGGGCTGGCGACCGCCAGATCAGCCGACCGTCGTACCGGCCACCTCCATGGGCAATATCTCGCGTTTCAGCAGCCCTGCGCGTACGATCGTCATCGGGCGCGAGCCCTAAAACGAATACAGGGAGGAGGCGTATGCTGACGAATTGGACCCGGCGGCACGGGCGGCTTCGCCTTGCCGCAGCACCAGTGACGGCGCTGGCGATATCGGTTGCGACGCTCGGCACGACACGTGCGACCGAGCCGATCACGATCGGCTTCGGCATGGCTGAAACCGGCGGCTTGGCCGCCAATGGCAAGGCGGCTTTGGTTGCGATGCAGATCTGGGCGGATCAAACCAACGCTCACGGCGGCCTTTTGGGCCGGCCGGTGAAGCTCATCTACTATGACGACCAAAGCAACCCGGCGACGGTGCCCGGACTCTACTCGAAGCTGCTCGACGTCGACAAAGTCGATTTGGCGGTCAGCGGCTACGGCACCACCCAGATCGCACCGGCGATGCCCGTCATCATCGCGCATAAAATGACTTTCCTGTCGCTGTTCGGCCTCGACGTCAATAAGGAGTTCCACTACGACCGCTATTTCTCGATGGCGCCCACCGGCGGGGAGCATCCGTCGCAAGCATTTTCCATCGGGTTCTTCGATCTGGCGGCGCAGCAGACGCCGAAGCCAACGAGCGTCGCGCTCATCGCGGCAAATAGCGAATTTGCGATCCACGCGGCCGATGGTGCCCGCGAGCAGGCCAAGGCGAGAGGGCTCAAGATCGTTTACGACAGTACCTATCCGCCAAGCACGACCGATTTCGGCCCAATCATCCAAGCGATCCAGGCCGCGCATCCCGATATCGTGTTCGTCGCATCTTATCCGCCCGACTCGGCTGGTATGGTGCGCGCCGCCCATGAGGCGGGGCTCCAGACCAAGATATTCGGCGGCGGCATGGTTGGTCTTCAATTTACAAGTTTCAAAACCCAGCTCGGGCCGGAGCTCAACGGCATCGTCAACTATGACTTCTGGGAGCCGGCGAAGACGCTGCAGTTCCCGGGCGTTCTCGGTTTCCTGAAAGTCTATCAGGCCGAA
>JASHUO010000383.1 GCA_030039975.1 Alphaproteobacteria bacterium | reverse complement strand
AAGCGGATGCGGCTTTTCGACGGTACCGAGTCCTTCGAGGGTCACCACCGGCTGATCCCCGACCGCCGATAACGGGAGCACACAGGCGCGCGTCGCTTCGCCACCAACGATGACCGTGCAGGCGCCGCACTGCCCGAGCCCGCAGCCGAATTTTGGTCCGTTGAGGCCTAGATCATTGCGCAAGACATAGAGAAGCGGGGTATCAGCCGCGGCCGCGACCGTCCGCTGCTCACCGTTCACATTTATTCGATGGGTGTCAGACACTGCATCCTCCCCAATCCGCGGCCGCGGACTGCGATATCGTGTCGCCGAGATTGACGCCAGCACCGCATCGGCTTTTCTAGGAGCGGCCCGTGACAACGGCGGTCAAGCCGTCGCAAGAGTCCGGGAGCCGATCACCTCTCCAGGCCACGTGAAGATCAGGCCTCAGCAACACGAAGCTTCGAGCAGC
The DNA here is from genome assembly GCA_030039975.1 of Alphaproteobacteria bacterium. Classification (GTDB taxonomy): domain Bacteria; phylum Pseudomonadota; class Alphaproteobacteria; order ATCC43930; family CGMCC-115725; genus DAHUYF01. The sequence goes on along the minus strand of JASHUO010000383.1, from coordinate 7,707 downwards.
AACCAAACGGACGATCGGCTCGTCGAGCCTCAGCACATCGAAAGGTGCGCCGGCGATGGTCATCGCACGCTGCATTGGACTTGCGTCAGAATCGCCTAAAGCCAGCAGGCTGTATCCGCCGCCCAACACGTCCTGGAGCGCGCGACCGTCCTTCAGCCATACATGCGGAAACCGCGAGCCCGGGGCTGCGCTGGGGATGTAGTGAAAAAAGTCGGATTCGGGATAGGGCTGCGCTTCGTTCACGATAAGGGGCGAGCCGGCATAGGTGTAGCCGAGCTCAACTCCGTTCATTTCGTAGCTACGGCGCTGAGCAATATTGGCTAAGCGCCCTACATCGGCGCGCGTTGCTGCGCCTGCGACGCTGTCTTCGCGAATATTGGGCTGCCATGCGTTCCGCCACAGCGCCAAACCCGCGGCGGCAAATCCCGACGCTTCAACGTTTCGCTTCCCGACCGCGCGCCGTTCAGTTTCATAGGACGCCAGCAAGCCTGGGCCGCCCCATCCTTGAATTGTGCCTGCCAGCTTCCAACCGAGGTCAACCGCATCGCCGACCCCCGTATTCATTCCGAGCCCGCCTGTGGGAATGACCAGATGTGCGGCATCGCCGGCAATCAACGTGCGGCCACGGCCGTAGCTTTCCGCCACAAGCAGATGCATGGTCCAGTCGCCAACATGGAGGATCTCGACATCCAAATCATATCCGGCGAGTCGTCTCACGACCGCCGCAAAGTCAGTTCCCGCAGGAAGAGTGCTATGCAAGCTGAAATGCTTGCCGTCATCTTGAACGATAATCGCGCTCCGATGCTCGTCAGCGAACCAATAATGCCGAGCGCGCGCGATCGGTATGCGATCGAGCAGATCATTCGAGCGGAAGAAGACCTGGTGCACCCTCCCAATCCCGCCACGCCCCTGCAGGGCAATACCCAATTGCTTTCGGATAGGGCTGGCCCCGCCATCGCAGCCGATGAGATAGCGGGCTGAAATTTTCAGCTCATGCGTCGGACCTCGACAATCGATCGATACCCAATCTCCCTGTTCGGAGAAGCTGTCGAACTCAAAGCCGAAGAACGTCGTGATGGCGGCGCATTTTGCCACCGCTTCGCGCAATATAGGCTCAAGTGTATATTGCGAGATCACCTGATAGGGTTCACGCGGGAGCGTGCCGTCATTTGTCGCCGAAATCCTCTCGCGCATCGCGGCGACGGTCGGGTACTCCAGGAAGGCAAGCGGCGGATCGCTAAGACTGGATACGACGGCGACGTTCATCGAGGCGTCCTCGGGCTGACCGCGTCGTCGGATCTCGTCATGGACGCCGAGCCGGCGGTAGATCTCCATCGACCGGGCATTGCAGCGCTCCATCTTCGGCCAGGGGCCGGGTTTCAGCTCCTTTTCGACGAGCGCGGTGTTTATTCCGCGCTTCCCTAGATCAAGGGCGAGCGTGAGGCCGACCGGGCCAGCACCCACAATGCAGACGTCAAACTTGCTCACAAGGAAAACTCCCGCAGACACCTTTCGTCGAGCTCAGTTGGCAGGTGCGGCGTACTCTGTGAGGCGACAGAGGGGCGCATGCTCATTCCCCAAGAAATCGCCTTGCATTGCCGTCGAGCAGCAGGTCCCGAAGTGCCTCGTCAGCTCCGAGAGCGTCGATCCGTTTCAGCGGCGCAGGCTCCTGGATGATGAACGGATGATCGGTGCCGATGCAAAGCTGGGTCCGGCCGAAGGTCTCGATGAGGTACTTCAAGGTGGGTGCATCATAGACGAGCGTGTCATAGTAAAGGCTTCGTGCTTGCTCGACCGGCGTGCGCCCGCCTGGGGCTATGTCAAGGTGCTCCCAACCGAACATCAGGCGCGGCAACGTCAGTGCGAGACCTCCACCACCATGGCTGACGGCAATCCGAAGCTCGCGGTGCCGCTCCAGGATCCCGCCGGTGATCAGCGAAGCGATGGAAAGCGCGGTCTCACCGGGAAAGGCCAGGAGTTGAACGAGCGCGGGCGGACCTACAAGCCGGTCCAGACCGGTCGGATGAAGTGGATGAATGAAGATCGAAGCGCCGAGCGTCTCGGCTGCCGCGTAGAACGGCAGAAAGCGGTTGTCGCCAACTGCGACGCCGTTGATGTTGGTGCCAATCTCGACGCCTCGGAAATGACCTGACGCCATCAGCCGCTCGAGCTCTCGCACCGCGAGGTCGATATCCTGCAGCGGTACGCAGCCAAGCGCAGCAAACTCGTCCGGGGCTTGGTCGACCATCGCTGCCATGGTGGCGTTCACATGGCGGCACAGCGTCAGAGCATCATCCGCCGGCAGCCAATAGGACAGAAGCTCCGGCATCGGCGAAAGAACCTGCCGGGTGACACCGGTGGCGGCCATATGCTCCAGTCTTCTGCCGACGTCCCAGCATTCGTCCGGGACGGTCCGGAACACCTTGCCGTCGATCATCACATTGCGGTGGCGGCAATTCTGGGCGGAAGCCATCTGCGGCCACTTGGTCGGCGCGGCACTTCCCGCATAAGGTGGAAAATCGAACGGAACGACATGGGTGTGGATGTCGATCGCCATAGGTCAGCGCCCCGCCGGCGTGTCGAACGTCGCCCAGCCGCTGCCGACTTCAAAGGGATGTACGACGCCGACCGTCGACATGCGCGAATCCCGAACGCCGCCCCAGCTGTCGAGCGATTCCGGACGCGGCGGCAGCGTGCGTGGGGCACGCGGACCCACTTCGGGGAATTCTTCCATCCCGAAGCTGTATTCCAGCGTCATGCCGTCCGGATCCAGATAGTAGAGAAAGATGCTGTTCGACGCGATGTGTCTGCCTGGACCAAATACGACCGGCACGTCGTTCCTCTTGAAGCGGTTCAGCGCCGCTCCAACGTCGTCGATTTCCGACACCATGAAGTTCACATGGTGCAGGATGTTGCGAGATGCCATGCCGACCCCGATCCCGTGATGATAGGGGTTGGGAAAGAGGCGGAAGAAGGCAATGGTTCGCTCAATCTCGTCGGACTCTGCAAAATTCAGCACGTCGCGCAGGAAGGCAAGCGTTTGCTCGTACTGCGGAGTGGCAAGCACGACGTGCCCGATGCGCCGTATCCTGGTCACGCTGGGCGTGAAGCAAATGCGCTGGTCCTCCGGTAATGGGCGATAAAATTCGAATGCCGCTTGAAGATGTGGTTCGGAAATTCTCCACCCGCTTTCAAGCCGCCGCTGGCTGCATTCTTCGCTCGACATTTTCTCGTAAGGAATGTCGCTCGCTTCGAGCCGGGTGCGCAGCGTTTCGTACTGCTGATCATCCTGAAGCATCAGCCCGACATAGCGAAAGCCAGGATGAGGAGACGGGTGAAGTACGAGATTGTAGTAGTCGTCGCTGCAGCGGTAGCGGACCGATCCGTCCGACGCTGTATCCACGAACTGAAGGCCGACGATGTTCTCGTAGAACCGGCGCGCGCGCTCGATGTCGGTGACATTGATGCCGACGTAGCCCAGCTTCTGATATCGGATCATTCCAACCTCGTTCGTCCGGCCAACGCCACGGCCACCGACCGGCGCGCGCCAGAAGAAGGAACATCGGCGGGACCCGAGTCACCAAAGCTCGGGATCCGAACGCCGCCCTTGGCTCTTAGAGGAAGAGTAGTCGGCTAGCTTGTTTCGAGGTTAGCCATTTGACGAGGCGGCTGCGCAGACTTGTCCAAATTGCGCAGTTTTATGAAGCAGCGGCCCGCTTCAATGTAACGGACGGTACTTCACCAAATCGGGCGCGGTAACGCGAGGCAAACCGCCCCTCATGCGAAAACCCGCTTTCGAATGCAGCATCCGCCACTTGCACGTTGCCAGCCAACAAAAGATCACGCGCATGATCAAGGCGGATGTTCCGAAGATATTGCATCGGCGTCATATTGCGATAGCGCATGAAATTGATCTGAAGCGTGCGTATGTTCACGCCTGCCGCCGCGGCGATATCGGTTAGAGATATGTTGCTCGACGCGTAAGTGCGTACAAAGATTTCAGCTCTGCACACGTCGCGGCTTGCAGCCGGACTGCGGGCTCGCGTGATTGCTTGATAAAATGGAGAACTGTGCAACAGCCTTGCCAGAACGCCCTCCGTACATCCGAGCAGAGCAGGATCTCGCGCTCCCGCTGCGATGAAGGAGGGCGTGGAGAAGAGGAACCTGATGGTTTCAAACCATGGTCTCAGCTGTTCGTCGGCGGCGGCAAATGTCTCGTAAGCTGGGTAGACATTGGGCGAGAGGAGATGCGGATCGATTCGGACGGCCAAGCGGACGCAATCGTCCGAAAAGCTGGCGTTAATGTACCGCGAAGGGCGCGCCAGAAATCCTTTGCCTGTCGCCACCGAAATGCACTTGCCGTCAACGTCGACTCGAGCCGACCCACGCAGGCAGCACATCATCAGAAAGTGGTCGGAATGGACGGCAGCTTCCACTTCCATGGAACTGCCGAATTCGATCAGGGCGAAGGAGAAACCTCCAATCCGCAGGCCGCCCAGACGCGCTGGCCCGCGCCACCGGCCGATCGGCAACACCTTGGTATCGGTCAGCAGCTGTGCCAACAGCGGTTCCGTTTCCTGCGGTCTGTAGGAAGGCAGGTAGCTCAGTATTTGCGAATCTAGTACCAGCATGGTCCGGCTGGCCTCCTCCTTCGACTATCGGCCAGAACCATCGCTTGCAGGCGTTCGGGCCGACGCGTGGATGCTAGGTCTGTTCGCCCAAGTTTGACACGGCCGATGTCGAGTAATGGACGGCTAGTGCCCCGCCTCGCGAGTGGTCGCGCCGTGCAGCTTATCGCGATAGGGTCCCAACATCACAATGGTGATGGCCGCAACGAACATCAATAAGGCTGCCACGCTGAAGCCGGCATCATAGGCCTTTGTCAGGGTAAAGCTGAGCCCGATCAGGTATGGTCCGAGGCCAGCTGCGATCGTGAATAAGGCGAATAGTGCCCCATAGATTTCCCCTAACGCGTTCAACCCAAAATACCGGGAGACGAGAAACCCGATAATGTCGATCTCGGCGCCGGCCGCGAGGCCGACGGCGACAACGCCGGGGATCACAGCCTTGTTCTCCACCAACAGCAGCACCCCGACGGTTGCCATGAGAAAGAAGGCCCCGCCGACATAAGGTGCGAATAGCCGATCGATCAGGAATCCCACACAGATCCGCCCAATCATCCCGGCGAGCCCGGCTGCCGCCAGCGCTGAGGCGGCGCTATCCGGAGTCCAGCCGCGGTCGATCAGCATCGGCACCACATGCACGAGCGATCCGTTGATTGTCAGCGAAGCCAAAAAGACGGCGAGCGCCAGACACCAGAAGACGCGGGAGCCGATAGCGGCCCGGATCGACATCCCCGTCGCAACACTGGCCCCATTCCGGGTCAATGGCGGCTTGTGCGGCCCGTCTGGAATCGCAGTGGCGGCAATGGGCACAGCCAGCAGGAAGATGAGGGTGCCCAGGCCGACATAGGCGGCTCTCCACCCAAATGAGTTTATCAGCCACTGGACAAGCAAAGGGACAAACGCCGTTCCGATACCGACGCCGCTCATGGCGATACCGATCGCCAGCCCGCGCCGAGCGTCAAACTGACTGGAGATGCTCTTGACATAGGCCAATGGGCTTTGTGCCGCGCCGGTCAGGCCACTCATAGCGGTCAGCGCGATGAACATCACACGATTGGTCGTCCCGCCGATCGCGGCGATATTGAGCGCAAACAGGCAAGCGGCGATCATGAGCGGACGGCGGACGCCAAAGCGATCCATCAGCCCGCCGACCAGGGGCAGAGCCAGCGCTGAGAACAGGCCGCATAACGAGAGGCCTGCCGATATCGAAGCGCGGCTCCAGCCAAATTCGGCTTCCAGCGGCTTGATGAAGACACCGAACGCAAAGACGCTGATCGGACCATTTCCGACCGTGAGTGCGATCGCTGAGGCCACCGGAAGCAGCCAAGGCCACCGGCCCGTCAAACGACGCGCATGCGAGCTGTCTAAAGAGCGTTCCCGCAATGTCGACAAGAGGTCATCCTCTTTCAGGTACAGCGGCAATCCTGTTTTGTTGGCGACCGAGCAACACGTTCTGTCGACAATCCGTCAGACTGGCCGTAACGACATCGCCAGGCTGCAGAAAGGGCCTGCCCTTCGTCATCTCCGCGCGCAGCGCCTTCGTGCGAAGTTCGTCTGCGAACAGATGAGTCTTGACAATGTCGACGACGGCAGGTGTGACGGGCGCGGTTACGCCGCCTGGCGTTCCCGTCAGCAACAGGTCGCCGGGCCTCAGGTTCATGAAGGACCGCACGTAGTTGAGCGTCTCTACGGGTTTCCAAATAAGTTGCGACGAGGTCGCGCTCTGCCGCAGATCTCCATTGACCCAGAGCTTGATTTCCAGACTCGCGAGGAAGGACGGCAATTCGTGCTTATCAGGCAGACACAATAGAGGACCGCTCGGGCAAAACGTGCGGTAGCTCTTTCCGCGAAACCATTGGATCAGAGATTCGCCGAACTGAACGTCGCGTGCGGAAACATCGTTGCAGAGCACGACGCCCGCAACGAAATCGGCGATATTGTCTTCCGTCACATGGCTGTTTTCCAAAAGGTCAGCCCGCATGACCAGGGCAAACTCCACCTCGTAGTCCAGCAGCTCGACGACGGGAGGTCGGAGAATGTCGTGGTAAGGGCCGCAGATTGACGAGCTGGCTTTGCTGAAGATCAGATTCGATTTGCGATTTCCATGGCTCGCTTCATTTGCATGATCAGCATAGTTCAGCCCTTGGCAAGCCAGAACGGCATCCACGGTAATCGGAGAGAGCAGCTTGTCTGCGACGACTCGCACAGGATCGAGCGGCCTGAGGGCTTCTTGATCGAGCGCCGCGATCAATTCGGCTGTGCTTGCCGCGGCGATATCGAAAGGAACGATATCGACCAAGTCATCAGCGGCCAGAGGAGCCTTGCCGTAGAGCTCACCCCAGCGAGGGGTGCTTCCATCAAGAAAGCGGACCAGCAATCGCATCGCGGACATGGTTCCATCCTTTGACCTGGCCGAACCCATCATTCCGTCAAAGGCGAATCACGAGCTTGCCGCGGTTGGCGCCGCTGTAGAGCACCTCGATCGAGCCTGGCGCAGCCTCGATGCCCTCCAACAGATCTTCCCGATATCGGAGCTTTCCGTCGCGGATCCAGCCTGCGAGATCGGCAATGGCATCCTCATAGCGCGAAGCGAAGTCGGTTGTGAGAAACCCTTGCATTGTCGCGCGCTTTACCAACAGATGACGCTCAGGGCGCGGTCCTTGATTCCACGGGTCCCAGCTTGCGAAGGACGCCGTTCCGCAGATCGCGATGCGCGCATGCAAGCGGATCTGACGCATCACCGCGTCATGGATGGCGCCCGACGTGTTATCGAAATAGCAATCGATCCCATTGGGACAGGCGTCCTTCAGCGCGGCGTCCAGGTCATCGGCTGTCTTGTAGTCAATCGCCGCGTCATAACCGAATTCCTCAAGGCACTGACGCACTTTCTCCGCGCCGCCGGTCACACCCACGCTTCGGCATCCCTTGATCTTGGCGATTTGGCCTACGGCGGACCCGACCGCGCCAGCCGCCGTCGAGACGACCACCGTTTCACCGGCTCTGGGTCTGCAGACGTCCAAGAGGCCGAAATAAGCCGTGAGGCCGTTGAGGCCGAGTACACCGAGCGAAGCCGACAGCGGCA
>JASHUO010000382.1 GCA_030039975.1 Alphaproteobacteria bacterium | reverse complement strand
CTCATAGCCCGTGCTCGGGGTCGCGGCGAAGTGGTCGCGGTAGTTGAAGCGCATTTCGACGCCTTCCGCGCGGATGCTGGGCCCCGGCACCTTGGCGTCAAAGCGCAGCACCACGCCTTCCTCGGGCTGGATCTTGAGGATGAGATCGTTGGGCCTCAGCGCCTCGACCGGGGTGTCGCGGAAGATCGCGAAGGGTGCCTGCTTGAAGCGGATGAGCACCTCGCTGCGCCGTCGTGCGAGCGCTTTGCCCGTGCGCAGATAGAACGGGACGCCGGCCCAGCGCCAATTGTCGATCGCGAGTTTGAGTGCGACGTAAGTCTCCGTCGTCGACTCTCGCGCGACCGCAGGCGCGTCGCGATACGCCTCCATCCCATTGGAATCGACGGCGCCGGCCGTGTATTGCGCGCGCACCGCGTTGCGCTTCACCTCCTCGGCGCCGAAGCGGTGGACGGATTGCAGCACCTTGGCTTTCTCCGAGCGCACGGCGTCGGCGGCGAAGCAGATCGGCGCTTCCATGGCCGTCAGGGTGAAGAGCTGAAAGAGGTGGTTCGGCATCATGTCGCGGAGCGCGCCGGTCGCATCGTAGAAGGCGCCGCGATGCTCCACCCCCAAGGTCTCCGCGACCGTGATCTGGACGTGATCGATATGGTCCCGGTTCCACAACGGCTCGAAGAGACCATTGGCAAAACGGAAGACCATGATGTTCTGGACCGTCTCCTTGCCGAGGTAGTGATCGATGCGATAGGTCTGCTCCTCGCTCAGCACCTGCAGGATCTCGCGATTGAGCGCCTGCGCCGAAGGGAGATCGGCGCCAAAGGGTTTTTCGATGATGACCCGGCGCCATCGCCCCGGAACCTCTTCGAGCAGCCTCGCTTGGCCGAGCCGCGCCACCACATTGGCGAAGTTTTGGGCGGGTATGGCGAGGTAGAACAGAACATTGCCACCGGTCCCGTGCGCCGCGCTGATCTTCTCGAGTCGCAATGCGAGCGCTTCGAAGGTCCTTGTGTCGTCGAAGGCGCCGGCGAGATAGTGGCAGCGCGACAGGAGCCAGTCCCAATCCTCGGGAGCGACCTTGGCCGAGTCCAAGTTCCGCACATCGTCGTCCAAGCGCGTGCGGAACTGTTCATCGGTCATCGGCGAACGGCCGACGCCAAGCACGGCAAAGTGGTCCAGCAGCAATCCGGCGTGGCGCAGGTGGCAGAGCGAGGGAACGAGCAGCCGTTTCGTCAAATCCCCGGTAGCGCCGAAGATCACCAGCGTGCAGGGCGGTGCCGGCACCGCGGCGCGCGTCAGCCCTGTCGATTGCGCCGCGTCAGCCCGAGCGGGCGGGTTGATCTCTCGTGGCATAGGGTCAACCTCCTTTCAGCGTGTCATGTCGCGGGATCGTGCATCAGTACACGCGCTCTTTCGGCGGTATCGAGGACACTTCGTTCGACAGCGGCTGCAAATGGACCGGGCGGTAATCGAGCCGAACCCGACCGGACTCATCGAGCCAAGATAGGGTGTGCTTCAGCCAGTTCGCATCATCTCTCTTCGGAAAGTCTCCCCGCGCATGGGCGCCGCGGCTTTCCGTCCGTCCGATGGCCGAATGAAGACTGACGCTCGCTTGCGCCAGCATATTGTCGAGCTCGAGCGCTTCCGCGAGGTCGGTGTTGAAGATCATGGAGCGATCCGATATGCCGAGCTCGACGCGCATCACGTCGATGACGCCGTCGAGTGTGCTCAGACCTTCCTGCAGCAGCGGGCCATCGCGAAAGACGGCGCAGTGACGCTGCATCGTCTGCTGCATGGCCAAACGCATCGCCCCGACCTGCGCCGTGCCCCGTGACCATCTGATTCGGTCGAGCCGGCCAATCGCGCGGTCGCGGGCCGGTTCGGGGACAGGAGCGTGGCGTTCGCCCCGTCGCAGGGTCTGCGCGACCCGGTGCGCGGCCGCTCGGCCGAACACGACGATGTCGAGGAGCGAGTTGGAACCGAGCCGGTTCGCCCCATGAACCGAGACGCAGGCGGCTTCGCCGATCGCCATCAGCCCGGGAACGGCCGCTTCCGGATCGCCGTCGGACAGGGTCACGACCTCGCCATGCAGGTTGGTCGGCACGCCGCCCATGTTGTAATGGACGGTCGGCAAGACCGGGATCGGCTCGCGCGTGACATCGACGCCGGCGAAGATCTTTGCCGTCTCGCTGATGCCGGGCAGGCGCTGATGCAGGAGCTCCGCGCCGAGATGCTCGAGGTGGAGCAGCATGTAATCCTTCTGCGGGCCGCAACCGCGGCCCTCGTTGATCTCGATCGTCATTGCCCGGCAAACGACGTCGCGCCCGGCCAGGTCTTTCGCGTGTGGCGCGTAACGCTCCATGAAGCGCTCGCCTTCGGAATTGGTGAGATAGCCGCCCTCGCCGCGCGCGCCTTCGGTGATGAGGCAGCCGGAGCCGTAGATGCCGGTGGGATGGAACTGCGTGAACTCCATGTCCTCGAGCGGCAGGCCGGCGCGCAGCGCCATCGCATTGCCGTCGCCGGTGCAGGTGTGCGCGGCCGTGCACGAGAAGTAGACCCGGCCGTAGCCGCCGGTCGCCAGGACCGTGCGGTGCGCGCGGAAGCGGTGCAACGTGCCGTCGGCCATGTTCCAGCCCAGCAGGCCGCG
>JASHUO010000381.1 GCA_030039975.1 Alphaproteobacteria bacterium | reverse complement strand
ACCAGGAAAGCATGATCACTGGGCCGCAATTCGGACGCCAGGACGCCGTGCCGCAGCGGCGGACACCCGGCGGAGGCTTAGTATTTCGTGTGGCGCTGCCCCCATTCGCGCAGGGCGCGCAGCAAGGGACGCAACTCCTTGCCCTGCTCGGTCAGCACGTATTCCGCGCGCGGCGGATGCTGCGCGTAAAAGCGGCGTTCGACGATGCCGGATTCTTCGAGACGTTTCAGTCGCGTCGACAACGTGTTGGGACTGATTCCCTGGAGCGACTGCGCAAAATCCTGAAACTTCCGCGGCCCGCTGACGACGAGATCGCGCAAGATCAGGATCGTCCACCGCTCGCCAATGATATCGAGTGTGCGCGCGATCGGGCATCGCATATCATACGGCGCGGGAATCGGCATCGGATCGGAGTCGCCGCCTAGTTTGCCGCAAAGGTAACATGCCTGTGATTAAAATCATAGTGACTACTATAGTCGAAGTGTGTACTCTGGTGAAAGCCTCATTCGACGATGGTCGAGCGGCATGAGCGTCCAAACTCCTGAGCTCAACAGCCCCGCCAGGCTAGGCGGTATCTCCGAAAGCGATCGGAGCAAGGCCTGGCTGATCGTCGTTCTACTGTTCCTGTTCATGGTCATCAATTTCGCCGACAAGGCGGTGATCGGGATCGCCGCGGTGCCGATCATGCGGGACCTGAGGCTGAGTCCGAGCCAGTTCGGGCTCGTCGGTTCAAGCTTTTTCCTGCTCTTCTCGGTTTCGGCGGTGGTTACCGGTTTCGTCGCCAATCGCGTGCCAACGCGCTGGGTGCTGCTGGTCATGGCTATCGTCTGGGCCCTCGCCCAGTTCCCGATGCTGGGGACGGTCGGGTTCACCACCCTCCTTGCCTGCCGCGTCGCGCTCGGTGCCGGCGAGGGACCGGCCTATCCGGTGGCGCTGCATGCGGCCTACAAATGGTTTCCCGATGAGCTGCGCACGCTGCCGACGGCCATCCTCGTGCAAGGGGGTGGTGTCGGCATCATGGTGGCGCTGCCGCTCCTCAACCGGGTCATCGTCCATTATTCCTGGCACTGGGCTTTTGGGGTGTTGGGGTTCGTCGGCCTCGCCTGGGCGGCGGCGTGGCTGGCCCTCGGCGGCGAAGGGCCGTTGACCGCTCCGGCAACAAGCGAAGCGTCGCCAAGCGCCGAACGGGTCGCCTACACGAAGCTGCTGTTCAGTCCGACGATCCTGGCGAGCTGGTGCGCCGGTTTCGGGGCCTATTGGGGCTTGTCGCAAGCCCTGTCCTGGCAGGGAGCATTTTTGATCAAAGGGCTGGGCTTTGCCCAGGGCTCGATCGGCCTGCTGGGCGCGCTGCCGTCCGGTACGAGCGTCGTCACGGTGATCGCGGCCGGCTGGCTTTCCCAGCGACTCCTGGCGCGGGGCGTATCGAGCCGGGTGGCGCGCGGGCTGCTTGGCGGCGCCTGCGTCGCACTCGGCGGCGCAGCACTGGCGATCATGCCCTACGTGCCGAACGCCTCCCTGAAGATCGCCTTGACGACAATCGGGGTGGCGCTGCCCACGGTCATCTACGTGATCGGCAATGCCGTCGTCGCGGAGATCACGCCAACAGCGCAGCGCGGCGCGCTGCTCGCCATCGGCACCGCGATCAGCACGTCGGCTGGGATCCTCGCGCCCTACGTCATGGGCAGTGTGATCGAGAGGGCGGCGACGCCGCTCAGCGGCTTCAACACCGGTTTCATGATCTGCGGCTTCATCATGCTTGCAGGCGGCATCATCGGAATGGCGCTGATCCGCCCCGAGCGCGAGAGGACAGGGTGGGCAAGCGAAGTGCCGGCGGCGGCAGCGAGGTCCGCGTAGAGAGCTTGTCGGCATCGCGGTTGAGCCAACCTCCGCACATAGCGCCGGACATTGCGCGCGCACGCGCCGCACCACAGTCACATCAAGGGAGCGCCGAGATGACGACGCACAAAACACCATCCAGCGCGCACGGCTCGGATCGGGACGCGGTTGGCTTCCATCGATCATGGTTCCCGGTGGGGCTCGCGCAAGAGCTCGAGAAGGGTGCGGTCACCGGCATCGACTTTCTTGGCACTCGCGCCGTCTTGTATCGCGATCCCGCGGGCAACCCCGTGGTACAGAGCGCGTGGTGCCCCCATCTCGGGGCGGACCTCTCGATCGGTACGCTGGTCGACGGCCAAATCCGTTGCGCCTATCATCATTGGCGCTTCGATTCGGCGGGCTCCTGTGTCCATATCCCGACCGGCGACAAGATCCCGCCAGGCGCGCGCATCTTCACCTATCCGGCGGCCGAGGCGTGGGGGATCGTGTGGGCCTTCAACGGCGAAGCGCCGCTCTTCGACCTGCCGGCCATCCCGGACGCCGCCGAACCCGACCTCATCTTCGAGGCTCGCCTGCGCGGCGTCCGCCACGTGGCCAACTGGGTCGCGCTCAGCAATGGCGTCGACTTTCAGCACCTGCGCACGCTGCATAACCTGCCGGTTGCCGCCACGCCCGACACCATCGACGTGCGCGACGACGCGATCGAGTATCGCGTCGAAACACCTGCCTTCTTGCAGCACGGGCGCATCAGCGGCACCAGCACGTTTGGCTTGCACTTGCGCCGGGCAGAAGAGGACAGCTTCATGCTCTTCACCGGCGCGCCGATCGATGAGACGCGGACGCGGTCGTTCTATGTGGTCGGCGTGCGGCGGTCGCCTCAGGAAGTCGATCCCGGCGCCGCGACCGTGGCGCGCCTGCAGGCGCTCCGCGACTTTGTGGAGAAGCTGATGGCCGAGGATGAGCCGGTGCTCAACACGATGCGCTTCCGCAAGGGCACGCTGGTCGCCGCGGACCGCCACCTCGCACGCTATTTCAAATATATCGACGAGTTCCCGCGTGCGCCTGCGACGCTCGACGGCAGGCCATGAAATAGCAGCTTCTTTCGGGTCGTGTCAGGAGCCGGCATCGGCCAACGCTCCGGGCCCCCGGCGCAAGCTTCATTAACGCAATGGGTCATGGCGGCGCAGGGAGCGGGATGTCGACCGTGCCCCGCTTGGCGCGCATAGCCGCCCCGCTTGACGTGATTCTCGCGAACATCATATCCAGCCCCCGGGGCGCGCTCGGTCGGCCGCCCCGATCAGGCGAGGGCTGTTCATGACGACGACCGACGAAGCGGACGGAAACGAAGCCGGGTCGGTCGCGACGCCGGCGGCGCTGACGGGGGAGGGCGCCGCCTTCGTGGTGCTGGGGGCCTTGAGCTTCTCGCACCTGCTGAACGACCTGGTCGCGTCCCTCGTCCCTGCCGTCTATCCGATGCTGAAGACGAGCTTCGGACTCAATTTCGCTGAAATCGGCCTGGTGACGCTCTGCTATCAGCTCACCGCCTCTCTGTTGCAGCCGGCCGTCGGCTTGTTCACGGATCGGCGGCCGATGCCCTATTCGTTGCCCGTCGGGATGGCCTTCACGCTGTGCGGGCTCCTGCTGCTGTCGCGCGCGCCACATTTTGCGCTGGTGTTGCTGGCGGTCATGCTGGTCGGCATCGGGTCGGCCGTCTTCCATCCGGAATCGTCGCGCATCGCCCGCGCCGCCTCCGGCGGCCGCCACGGCTTCGCCCAGTCGCTGTTCCAAATGGGCGGGGCCACGGGGTCCTCGCTCGGCCCCTTGCTCGCCGCGCTCATCGTCATGCCGCGCGGCCAGGGCTCCATCGCGCTGTTCGCGCTGGTGGCCTTGCTCGCCATGTTGGTTTTGACCGGCGTCTGCCGCTGGCATAAGCGCGCCCGCAGCAAACGACGCGCCTCGATCCGAGCGATGGCCGCAGCCGCCGTCGCTTCGCCGCGTCGGACGCGGCTTGCGCTGTTCATCCTGCTGTTGCTGGTGTTCTCGAAGTACTTCTATCTCAGCAGCCTGACCAGCTATTACACCTTCTACCTCATCGACCGGTTCCACGTTTCGGTCGAGAACGCCCAGATCCACCTCTTCGTCTTCCTCGGCGCGGCCGCGCTCGGAACCTTCTTCGGCGGTCCGATCGGCGACCGCTACGGCCGCAAGGCGGTGATCTGGGGCTCGATCGTCGGGGCCTTGCCGTTCACGCTGATGCTGCCCTACGCCAATCTTTTATGGACCGGCGTGCTGTCGGCGATCATCGGCTTGGTGCTGTCCTCGGCGTTCTCGGCGATCCTGGTCTATGCCACCGAGCTCGTCCCCGGCCGGGTGGGAACGATCTCGGGGCTGTTCTTCGGCCTCGCCTTCGGCATCGCCGGCCTCGGTGCAGCGCTGCTCGGCGAGATCGCCGATTTGACCAGCATCGAT
>JASHUO010000380.1 GCA_030039975.1 Alphaproteobacteria bacterium | reverse complement strand
GCGCGTTCCGGGTCGTACGGGATTCGATCCAGCGATCCTGCAGGAACTTCCGCTGCTGAAAAGCGGCGAGGCGATCAGTTTCGCTGGGCCGAGTCCGGTGGGGGCGCTGATGGCGGGGCGGGGTTGGTCGGGCCCCGAGCCCTGGGGCCGCTGGATGACCGGTCCGGCATCCTCCCTCACATTCAGGGTCGATCCCGATCTCAATGCCGACGTGCAGATTGACCTGAATGTCGTTCCGTTCGTCCGACCTAGCCATCCCCAGCAGCGCGTGACGGTGGCTGCGAACGGGCTTGAGCTGGCCCGGACGAGCTTCGGGCAAGCGGTGCCATCCTTGCTTAAGGTGCTCGTGCCAGCCAGGCTCATCGGTAGCGATGGCGTGGTACGGCTGGATTTCTATTGTGCGGACCCGGCGTCGCCGGCATCGCTCGGCCTCTCTACAGATGACCGCGAACTGACCTTCGGCGTGACGCGGCTTGTGGTCAGCATTTCTGCCCACTGAAGAACCTGGGTCAGAGTAGATTTAATCGACGCTTGCTGTCCTTGGCTTTGGGCGGACGGCCTTTCGGCAGCGGCGCGACGCGGCGGCGCAACGCCTTGGCGATTCGCCCAGTTACTCGCCGCCCGCTCACGGCGGCAACAACGGTTCGAATCCGGTAGGGAACGCGAATCTAGATCCAATAAAATCAGGTACTTGCGATCGACGGCGGAAACGAGCCGCCGGCGAGTATCACAACCAATAGTGTCCCACCGAGCTGGCGGGATGATCTTGGCCTTGGTTGCGCGCGTTCAGTTCAGGGGCCTGTCTACGAAGCAGGTGCTGACAAGCGTAACGTGCCGGCTGATAAGGTGAGGCGGAAACGGTTCGCTGGAGGGTAAGGTGGGCAAGATTCCTCCTGGGGTTGGTCCGAAAGATCCTCAGGTGGTGGTCCTCGTGGGTGCCACGGGCGACCTCTCCCGGCGGAAGCTGCTGCCCGGCCTTTTCCACCTGTCGAGCACAGGGTTCATTCCCGGCTGCCGGATCATCGGCGTCTCGCTCGACGAGATCAATGCCGATGCCTTCCGCGAGATCGCGCAGGGAGCGCTCGGTCAGTTCTCTACGCGGAAGGTCAAGGAGGCTGACTGGGCCGCCTTCGCCGAGACGCTCGACTACGTGCCGATCACCGCCGGCGCGGAGGCGCTGCAGGCGGCGGTGCACCATGCGGAGCGGAAGCTCGGCGGAAATAGTCGTCGCGTGCACTATCTGAGCGTGCCGCCCAATGCCGCCCTGCCGGCGGTACGCATGCTGGCGGAGGCCGATCTCGTCGAGCGCTCGCGGATCATCCTGGAAAAGCCGTTCGGCACGGATCTGCGAAGCGCCGTCTCGCTCAATGCAAAGCTGCATGAAGTCTTCGCCGAGGACCAGATCTTCCGCATCGACCATTTCCTTGGCAAGGAGGCGGCGCAAAACATCCTGGCCTTCCGCTTCGCCAACGGCTTGTTCGAGCCGATCTGGAACCGGAACTTCATCGATCATGTCCAGATCGATGTGCCCGAGACGCTTGGGCTCGGCAAGCGCGCCGCGTTCTACGAGGCGACCGGAGCCTATCGCGACATGGTCGTGACCCACCTGTTCCAGATCCTCGCCTTCATGGCGATGGAGCCGCCGACCGCCTTGGAGCCGGCGCCGATCAGCGAGGAGAAGAACAAGGTCTTTCGCAGCATGCTGCCGCTCGATCCCAGGGATGTCGTCCGCGGCCAATACACGGGATACCGGTCCGAGGAGGGTGTCGACCCTGAGTCCGACACCGAGACCTTCGTCGCGCTGAAATGCTCGATCGACAATTGGCGCTGGGCCGGGGTGCCGTTCTTTCTGCGCACAGGCAAGCGCCTGGCAGAGGGCCAGCGGATCATCTCCATCGCCTTCCGGGAGCCGCCCAAGAGCATGTTTCCCGCAGGCTCGGGCGTGGGCGCGCAAGGCCCGGACCATTTGACGTTCGACCTGGCCGACGCCGCGAAGATGTCGCTCTCCTTCTATGGCAAGCGCCCCGGTCCGGGCATGCGGCTGGACAAGCTGAGCCTGCAGTTCGCCATGCATGAGACGGGCATGATCGGCGACGTGCTCGAGGCGTACGAACGCCTGATCCTCGACGCGATGCGCGGCGACCATACCCTGTTCACGACCGCCGAGGGCATCGAGCGGCTATGGGAGGTATCGATACCCCTGCTCGAGGCGCCGCCGCCCGTTCGCCTCTATCCTCCCGGCGCGTGGGGACCGAAATCGATCCATCAGCTGGTGGCGCCGCACGCCTGGCGGCTGCCCTTCGAACGCGCCTGGCGCGACCCTAACGCCACCGGCGCCTGAGCCGACATGCCGCCGCCGAAGATCGGTATCGCGCTGGTGGCGCCGATACATGCTGCGGATCATCGTCGCCATCGGGACGCTCGGCGCGCCGCCAACAGACACGCGGCATCAAGAATGGCGGCACTTCGTTTGGTCCGATGATAGGTTGCGGGTCTATCCTTCTGCAGAGGCATCAATGCGCACGGTGGGGATCTTTCTCTTGATGGCTCTGCTGCTCGCCCCGGAGGCAGTCCGCGCTGCAGACCTCGCGTCGATGAAACCGCATGCCAACTCCAACATCATTCAGACGGCGGTGAAGTGCGCGCCCAACTCGGGGTATATACGCGGCCACCGCG
>JASHUO010000379.1 GCA_030039975.1 Alphaproteobacteria bacterium | reverse complement strand
GACCGGCATGGGACAACCACCGCCCGACCAGACGCCGCGCTTCACCGGCGCCAATTTCTCGGGCGCGCGCGTGATCGCGCGGCTGGCCGGCTGCGACCTGCAACGTGCGCGCTTCGTCGGCGCGGAGCTTGGTGTCGATTTGAAGAACCAGCCCATGGGCCAGATGCGCAACGACTTCACCAGCGCCAATCTCACCGGCGCCAATTTCGCCCGCGCCGATCTCAACCGGGCCGAGCTCGCCTTCGCGAAGCTGCGCGGCGCCGATCTTTCGGGCACCAACCTGTTCCGCGCCGACCTCGCCGGGGCCGATCTCAGCGGCGCCGATCTCGCCGGCGCCAATCTCACCGAGGCCGATCTCGACGGCACAATCCTCACCGGAGCCAAGCATCTCGACGCGGCCAAGGGCCTCGACAAGGCGATCAACGCCGACAAGGCGATACGCTGATCGGGGCCCGACAAATCTTCCCTCAGGCAAAGTGAGGCATGACGTCCGAAGCGAAAGGCTCGCGGACCTCCACGTCGTTCGGTCGATCGACATTGATCAGCAGGACCTTCGCTTCGGCACCGACCGTTCTCTCTTCGCCGCGACCCGACCCGCCGCCGCCAGCGCCAAGCGCGCCCAGGTGACAAGCTCATCCGGTTCGTCAAACAGCCGCTCCGGCGCGCGCCAAAAGGCGAGGTCTATGGTGCTGCCCTTCTTCTTGTAGCTGAGCGGCGGAAAGGCTGCGGCTTCCTCGAAGGCTGCCTGGTTGTGATCATCAACCCGGAAGTACAGCACGTTGTCGGTCACCATCCCGAACATCAGCCGGTCGCAGAAAACGCCGGTCTTGCCGAACATACGCCGCATCGTGACGCGGCCGAGCGGTGCGAGCTGCTCGCGCAGGAACTCGGCAAAGCTGGCGCTGGCAACCATCCTCCTTCCTCCGTCCTGGCCCGGCGGTTTGCTCAAGCCACGGCCGGCTGTCCGGCTCGAAATGGAGGACAGCGCCAATACCATGGCAGGAGCGGGCACAGTTGGGAAGCCGGGCGATCCCCATCATCTCGCGCCGCTTGTGGCAGATCGCGTAGGGCTAAGGCTTGGCGGGCTCCCCCTTGTCGTCGAGCAGAGGCACGCCGTAATCGCGCAGGATTGCCGTGATGTCCTGCTGGCGCCGCTGCAGTACCGCCTCGATGCGCTGATGCCAGGCGGGATCGCCGTGACGCGTCCCCATCGCGATCTGATAGGTGAGCGGCGGGAGGCCGGGCTCCTGCCGCAGCGGCGCCATGGCGAGCGGCAGCTTGTCATGCTTGATGTAGTAGCCGGCGAAGGGGCCCCAGACCATGCCGGCGTCGATGGCGCCGCTGGCGACATCGAGCAGCATCTGATGCGCCGGATTCTCGACGCGCGTGTCGACGGTCAAGTCGTAGGGCTTGGCCTTCGCCATGAGACCATGGTGCACGAGAAGATTGGAAGGCGGCGTGCCGCTGACGACGCCGATATGCAAAGCCTTCAGCGCGGGATCGTCGAGATTGGCCGAGACCGGCTTGTCGCGCGGGAAGACGAGCACATAGCCGGTACGGTAATAGGGGGTGGTCGTCTGCATGAGCTCGTCGCCCACCACGGTGCCGATGACGAGATCGCAATGTCCGCCGTTGAGGCCGACGCGCACGAAACCGATCACCTGCGGAAACCAGAAATACTCGACCGGCAGCGACAAATCCTGGCCGATGAGCTCGGCGATCTTGTTCTCGAACCCCTCAGCCTTCTCGTCGGAGAATGGCAGATTGTGGGGATCGGCGCATACGCGCAGCGCGCTCGGCGTCGCGGCATGGCCGCCGGCAG
Source organism: Alphaproteobacteria bacterium (assembly GCA_030039975.1). Taxonomy (GTDB): domain Bacteria; phylum Pseudomonadota; class Alphaproteobacteria; order ATCC43930; family CGMCC-115725; genus DAHUYF01. Next base: position 6,377 of record JASHUO010000379.1, on the reverse strand, counting down.
GCACTTCCGCCCAGACGGCTTTCCCCAGCGCGAGCGCAAGCGCCGCCGAGAGCGTGAGACGAAGAAAAGTGCGGATCGGCAAGCGACACCTCCTTGGCGGCAGCGTCCGGCCGCTCCTAGTGCTCGTTGATGCGCTGCGGCCGGCCGCGTCCGAGCACGCCGTCCGAGCGCGCCTTCAGGTAAGCGTAGATGTCGTCGAGATAGTCCATCACATCCTCGACCGTGCCGAAAGGCGGCATCACATTCTCGGCCGCGGTGTTGACGTCCTGGCGGCCGTTCACCACGATTTCCTTGAATTGGTCCTCGCTCATCGTCTTGAGCGAGAGCGTGAGGTCGGGCGCGTAGGAGCTGCCGGCGCCGTCGGGGCCGTGGCAGCGCATGCAGGATTCGGTATAGCGCCGCCAGCCATTGTAGGTGTGGTCGTCAACCTTGCCGTCCTTGATCGTGTAGGGCGGTTTTTCGACTTCGCCCGCCGCCGCGACGGCCGTGCCGCCGACCGAGACCACAACGCCCAAGGACGCAAGCGCTGCAAGGCAGAGCCGCCAGGTCATCCGCATCCTCCCGAAACGATCATTCCTTGCTTGGCCGGTCGAAGGGCAGAGAAAGAGGGGTTGGCATCCCGGCCGTTCCGGGATGCCAACCGCCTCGACTTCGACGCTTCGAGCTCCCGTCGCGCGGACGGGATCTCAGGGGCGATCAGGGCAGTGCGAAGACCGTGAGCACGCCGCCGAGCTGTGTATAGTCGGCGAGCGACTTATAGGCGCCCACCGCGCCGAGCCCGTCGGTGTCCTTGGTCAGGCCCGCCGCCATGCCGATGCCGGCCCAGCCGCCAACGCCGGAGAGAACGGCGATGTACTGCTTGCCGTTATGCGTATAGGTCATGACGTTGCCGATGATGCCGGACGGAGTCTTGTAACGATAAAGCTCCTTGCCCGTCTTCAGATCGACTGCCTTCAGATAGCCTTCGAGCGTGCCGTAGAAGGCGACGCCGCCCGCGGTCACGAGCGCACCCGACCACACCGAGAAGGGCTCCGGATCCGACCACACGATCTTGCCGGTCCCGGCGTTCCAGGCGATGAAATTGCCGAGGTTGCTGTCGCCCTTCGGCGGGAACATCGACAAGGTCGCGCCGACATAGGGCTGGCCGGCGGTGTAGGAGACCTTGAACGGCTCGTAATCCATGCAGACATGGTTGGTCGGCACGTAGAAGAGCCCGGTCACCGGCGAGAAGGCCGCCGGCTGCTCATCCTTCGAGCCGAGCGCCGCCGGACAGATGTCCTTGGTGTTGTGGTCCGCGCCGCCGGCCTGGGTGCTGTACTGGCTGACCACCTGCGGCCGTCCGGTCGTCATGTCGACATGCGTCGCCCAGTTGACCTTGGGATCGTATTTCTGCGCGACGAGCAGCTCGCCATTCTCGCGGTTGAGCGTATAGCCGAAGCCGTTGCGGTCGAAATGCACGAGCGCCTTGGTCATCTTCCCGTTGACCGGGATATCGGCCAGGATCATCTCGTTGACGCCGTCATAGTCCCACTCGTCGTGGGGCGTCATCTGATAGACCCATTTGGCCATGCCGGTATCCGGGTTGCGCGCGAAGATGGTCATCGACCACTTGTTGTCGCCCGGCCGCTGCGTGGGGTTCCAGGTGCTGGGATTGCCTGAGCCGTAATAGATCAGGTTCAGCTCCGGGTCATAGGAGACCCACCCCCAGGTATCGCCGCCGCCGATCTTCCACTGATCTCCCTGCCACGTCTTGAGCGAGGAGTTCGGACCGACCGGCTTGCCCATCGAGGTGGTGCTGGCGTCGAACAGGATCTGGTCGTCCGGCCCTTCCGAATAGGCGCGCCAGACCAGCTTGCCGGTCTTGATGTCATAGGCGTCGAGATGGCCTTGCACGCCGAACTCGCCGCCGCTCACGCCGACCAGCACCTTGTCCTTCACGACCTGCGGCGCGCTGGTCCCGGTGGCGCCCTTCTTGGCGTCATCGACCATCACCTTCCATTCTTCCTTGCCGGTCTTCGCATCGAGCGCGACCAAGGCGTTGTCCGCCTGATGGAGGAAGATCTTGCCGTCGCCATAGGCGACGCCGCGATTGACCGTGTCGCAGCACATCACCGGGATCACCGTCGGATCCTGGCGCGGCTCGTACTTCCAGAGGATGCGGCCGTTGTCGTTGAGATCGAGCGCGAAGACGTTGTTCGGGAACGGCGTACTCAGATACATCACATCGCCGATGACGAGGGGATTGCCCTCGTGCCCGCGCAACACGCCGGTGGAGAAGCTCCACACGGGGTGGAGGTCCTGCGCGTTCTGCGCGTTGATCTGATCGAGCTTGCTGAAGCGGGTGTTGGCGTAGTCCCCCGTCGGGATCGCCCACTGGCCTGGTTCTTTCTCGAGCTTCATCAAATCGTCGTTCGCCAGCGCGCCGCTCATCGGCAAGGCAATGGCCGCCAGAGCGAGCAAAAGGCAACCTCTTCTCATCGGTTCCCTCCCTATTTTATGTTGTCGACACTGTTTCGCGCCGTGGCTGCATGGTGCAGCCCGGCGGTAGCGGGCGCGGCGAGCCGCGCCCAAGATGCCCCTTATCCAAGTGGTTAAAGCGTACCCTGAATATTTGCAAAAAGCAAAAGGCTAATCCTCGGTAGTTGCCGCACCCTTTCGGGGCAACCGGAGGTCGCGCACCGCCGTTGCTTGGATCGAGGTCACGAAATGCCTATCATGAGATGAATTCGCAAAGATCGAGAGCCGCCGTCAAAGAGGCGGCCGATGGGGAGGGACCCATGACTGGAACGTCGAGCAAGATCGCCATCCTGACCGCGCTGCTCGTGGCCGCAGCGCCGCTCGGCACGATACCCGCGCAGGCGGGCAACGCCTATCCCACATCCGAGACGGTCGACTATGTCATCGGCTGCATGGCGGTCGATGGCAACACCCGAGTGGCGATGTTGAAATGCTCCTGCAGCATCGACCAGGTCGCGCAGCGTCTGCCGTTTCCCGAATACGAGAAGGCGGAGACGGCCTTGGCCATGCAGAAAGGCGGCGCACTCGGCGGGCGCGTCGGCGTCTTCAAAGATCCGCCCGAGCTCAAAGCGGCAATCGCAAAGCTGCGCGAAGCGCAAGCCGAGGCGAGCCGCCAATGCTCCGGTTAGTTTCGCGCGCGGCTATTTCGTGACGTTGCGCTCGAGCTGCGCGCGCTCCCAGCCGCCGAGTTGCGCGGCCGCCTCGTAGGTGCTTTGCAGAAAGTCGAGCAGGAATGCATCGCGCGATGGCGCGCGGCGAACCTCGTCGTACGGCAGCAGGAATTCGCCGAAGTCGCGGCTGTAGAAAGCGGGTCCAGGCCGCAGCGGCGCGTCCGCGAATCCCGGCGGCGCCGGATAGGCGTAGGCGTAGAAAGCCGGTTGCTCCATGCCCGGACCGCCGGGCCAGAAGCCGCAGCTGCTCACCTCGTCGCGATAGGCCTCGCGCGTGACGCGGTCGGCGATGTTGGGCGCGCCGGGATGCGGCGGCGCAACGCGGCCGGAGAAGCGCGTCACCGCCAGATCGAAGCTGCCCCAGAAGAAATGCACGGGGCTGACCTTGCCGACAAAGCGCGCACGGAACGCGTTGAAGAGGCGATCCGCCTGAACGAGAACGCGCCAGAAACGCTGCGCATAATCGCGATCGTAGCTGGCATGCATCTGGTCGCGCTCGAACGGGATCAGATTCGGCAGCTCGACCGGCATGGTCCAGATCCGCACCTCGAGCCCGAACGCGCGCAGCCGGCGCATCAGCTCGGCATGGAACGTAGCCACGCTCATCGGCTGCAGCGCAAACCCGTCAGCGGCGCCGTCGCTGGTCTCGATCATCAGGCAATGATCGAGGAAGTCGAAATCGATCTGAAACATGCGCTCGCCATGCGGCATCGGCGACGTCGTCAACCCGCGACAGGTCACGTAGAGCGGCACTTGCCACCAATGATTGACCGGCGGCGCCGCGGCCAGACGGATCTTGCCCACGACCTGCGTCCAGAGATGCAGCGTCGCGCAGGACTCGCGCCATTCGTTGAAGGGCAGGCTCGGCCAAGGATCGATGGTGCCGCCGCTGTCGGTCATGATCGCCCCCGCGTCTCAGATGTCGGCTGAACGCCGACGGATCGAAGCACATATAAGGGGTTAACGGCGCCGAGCGATCCTCGTCATCGACGAGGTCGGTTGCCGGCCTCGCGTCAGAGCGCGACCCGCCGCCCCTCTTCCGCCGACCAATAGCCGGCATAGACGACCTTCATCGTCTCGTAAGCGAGGTCGAGACCAGCGCGCGGCTGCCGCTCCAAAGCGACGCATTCCATGAAATCCTGGATTTCCTGGACATAGCCGCGCGTCCACTCCTCTTCGAGACAGACGAATTGCCAACCGGTCTTCCGATCCACCTTCTCGGTGATATAGACGTTCTCGAGCTTGGTCTCGTCGGTCAAATAACTGAGCATGTGGTTGTTGGGCGTGATGTTCGCCGCGAGGGCGCCGCCGCTGGTATAGGTCTCGACCAGGTTGCGCACCCCGCCCAGGATCATGTCGCCGGAAAAGACGGTGGCCTTGGTGCCGTCCGAAAAGGTGAGCGTCAGCATTCCCCAATCCTCGACATCGACCGGATTGGCTTTGATGAAGGCGCGATCCCGCGCCGGCAGGCCGGCGGCGAGATTGCCGATATCCGCTGTCACCGCTGCGACGGTGATGCGCTCGCCGCGCGCCGCGGCTTCGACTGCTTTCAGATAGAGCACCGCCGAAATCGGATGGCAGCCCATGCGGATGAGCGAGCCGCCGCCGGTCATCGACCAATGCGCGGCATGGGCGGCATGCGAGCCGCTGTGGCTCTCATCCGCCTTCATGAACAGGATCTTGTCGCGCGTCGCCTGGAGGATCTCGACGGTCTTGGCCACAGCCGGCGCATAGACCCAGTCTTCCGCATACATGAAGAGCCGGCCGCTGGCGGCGATGGCAGCGCGGGTCGCTTCCATCTCCTCCATGACGCGGCGGTACATCAGCGCTTTCGCCACCGCTTTGCCGATCGGCACCGGATCGCCGTCGCGGCCGAAATATCCGGCGAAGGGCTTTTCGCAGACGACATGCTTTCCCGCTTGCATGGCCGCAACGATCATCTCCGCATGCAGCGCCGGCGGGGTGCAGATATCGACGACATCGATCTCCTTGTCGGCGATCAAGGCGCGGAAATCGCGATAGGTCTTGGGAATCCTATGCTTTGCGGCAAAATCGAGTACGTGCTCGCCGCGCGCCGCCACCGCCGTCACGGCAGCATCGACGCCGTAGACGCGCTTGTAGCCCTGCATGTGCAACTCCGCGGCAAAGCCGCTGCCGATGAGGCCCACCCTCACTTTCGCCACTGTGCTCTCCTTCTTGAGCGCATCAAGTATTTCTGCTTTTCCCGCGAAAGCGGGAAACCAGAGCCGAGGGCTCCGCTCACCGCGGCCGATGCACCTGGATGCCCGCTTTCGCAGGCAAGGCGACCATTAGGACGTAGAGCCGTCGAAACTGGCGCCGCGCGAAGCATTAGCGCCTTCGGGCTGCAGCCTCAGCGCGGCTTGTCGCCCGCCAAGGTGATGCGGTGCATGACGCGGCGATAGCCGTGATAATCGTTGATGGGATTGTGCTGTGCCGCGCGATTGTCCCAGAAGGCCAGCGAGCCGGCGCGCCAGGAAAAGCGGCAGGTGAATTCCGGCCGCGCCTGATGCCGGAAGAGATAGTCGAGGAGCGGCGCGCTCTCTTCCTCGGTCATGCCGGAAAAGCGCACGGTGTGGCCGACATTGACGTAGAGCGCCTTGCGTCCGGTCTCGGGATGGGTGCGCACCGCGGGATGCTCGGCGACGAAATCGTCGTTCGCCCGCCGCGACGGATCGGATTTGATGCGGTCTTCGCGCGTCCGCGTCGTGCTGGCCTTGGCCGAGCTGTTCACGGCGCAAAGCCCGTCGAGAAGCTTTTTCATGCCGTCGGACAGCGCCTCGTAGGCGAGGTACTGGTTGGCGAAGAGCGTGTCGCCGCCAAAAGGCGGCACCTCGCGCGCCACCAGCATCGTGCCCATGGGCGGCGTTTCGAGATAGGTCGTGTCGCTGTGCCAGATGCCGCCGAAATTCACCGTTTCGTGCTCGAGCTTCGCCACCTGGATGATCTCGGGGAAGCCGTCGATGCCGCGGACGAAGGGATACTCGATCGGCTGGCCGAAACACCGCGCCAAGGCGAGGAAGCGCTCGGGCGGCAGGTTCTGGTCGCGGAAGAAGATGACGAGGTGGTCGAGCAGCGCCCGGCGCAGCACCGCCACCGTCTCGGCGTCGAGCTCGCGGTCGAGCGCGACGCCATGGATCTCCGCACCGAGGGCGCCGGCAAGGCGGCGAA
>JASHUO010000378.1 GCA_030039975.1 Alphaproteobacteria bacterium | reverse complement strand
GGCTCGGCTTGAGCCTGCTGCGCGAGCAGAAAGCGCCGCCGGACCGGGTTTTCGACGAGCTGATCGATGCCGCCGACGGGCACGCGATTCGGATCACGAACCTGCCGGACGCATCGCCCCTCCTGGTGACGCTGTTGGCCGCTGCCAAGCTGCCGCTGCCGGCCGAGACGGCGGCCACCGCGGATCTGCCGACGCTCCTCGCCTGGGCCGGCAACGAGTCGGTGCCGCCCTTGCAGCGTCTCGCTGCGGCCGAGCGCGCGACGGCGCTGGGCGCGATGGCGCCTTCGGTCCTGGGCGATCTCTACGCCAAGGTAGAATTCAAACCCGACGAGCTCGGCTCGTCGATCCGCCAGGAGAAGGCGCCGGCGACGCCGCGCGAGCGCGCGCTGCTCTACCAGGTAGCGCGCAACGATCCCGCCTCCGCCGTGCGCGCGACGGCGTTGAAGGCGCTGCTGGCCGAGGCCAAGAAGCGCGGCGATTTCTTCACCACCGCGCGCCTCGTCGCGCCGATTCTGGCGCAGCTCCCGCCGAGCGGCGATCTTGGCCCCTTTGCGGCCGAAGCCGTGCGCACGCTCTATGCCGGCGGCCGCCCGGAGGCAGCGACGCCTTGGCTCGTCTATGCCGATCCGGCAACGGTGCCGCTGCTGCTGGCGCTACCGCAGCTTGCGGGTCCCGGTGGCGACGCGAAGGCGTTGCGCGACGCCGTCGCAGCCGCCGGGCACAATGCCGACCTGGCGCGGCTGCTGCTGTCGCTGATGACCGCGCTCGGTATCGAGGTGACGCCGGGTGATTGGGCGCCGCTCATCGCGCCGGCGCATGACGCAAGCGTGCCCGGCGCCGCGCTCTGGCTCGATCAGCAGCAAGCGGCAGCGGGGAACCGCGTTGGCGAAACCGTGCTGACGACGCTGCTCCTGGCGCGGGCCGGCGATCACCTCTCGACCGAGCCGATGGTCGTCGCCGCGGCGGTGTCCGGGCTCAAAGCCGTCGGGCTCGATCAGGACGCGCATGCGCTCGCCGTCGAAGCGGCGCTCGCCGCCGGGCTATGAGCGCGCCGGGACGCAAGCCCGCCCCGCCAGTAGAGCTGTCGCGGCACGTCGAAGCCTTCCTCGAGATGCTCGCGGCCGAGCGCGGCGCGGCGCGGCTGACGCTCGCCGCCTATCGTCACGACCTTAGCGTGGTCGCGGAATTTCTCGGCGGCGCGCTCGACAGCGCCTCGACCGAGGATCTGCGCAGCTATCTCGGCGCGCTGGCGCGCGACGGCTTCTCGGCGCGCACCGCGGCGCGGCGGCTTTCGGCGCTGCGGCAGTTCTACCGTTTCCTGCTGCTGGATGGGCGGCGGCAGGACGATCCCACCGCCGCGCTCGACGCACCGCGCCTCGGTCGTCCGCTCCCGAAGCTGGTGAGCGAGGATGAGGCGACCAAGCTGCTCGAGGCCGCGGCGGCGCAGGGCGGCGCCGAAGGGGCACGGCTGATTTGTCTTGTCGAGCTGCTCTATGGCGCGGGTTTGCGCGTCTCGGAGCTGGTGAGCCTGCCGCTCACCGCGGCGCGCGGCGAGAAGCGCTTCCTCGTGGTGCGCGGCAAAGGCGACAAGGAACGGCTGGTGCCGCTCGGCGAGCCGGCGCGCGCCGCGCTCGCCGCGTATCTGGCGCGGCGTGACGCCTTCGTCGCAGGCAAGAAGAGCGAGCGCTTTCTCTTTCCCTCGCGCAGCGCCGCGGGCCATCTGACGCGGCGGCGCTGCGGCCAGCTGATGAAAGAGCTGGCGCTCGCCGCCGGCATCGATCCGGCGCGGCTCTCGCCGCATGTGCTGCGCCACGCCTTCGCGACGCACCTCCTCGACCGCGGCGCCGATCTGCGCAGCGTGCAGGAGATGCTGGGCCATGCCGACATCGCCACGACGCAGATCTACACCCATGTCGCCGGAGAGCGGCTGCAGCGCCTGGTGCGCGAGCATCACCCGCTCGCGAAGCGGCGGCGGTAACGCATCTTCCCCGGCTCGCGCTCGCGAGCCGGCGCGGCTCCTCGCTGGAAGCTACCTAACGAAGCACCGCGAATTGACCGCGCTCACGCTTGGCGAGCTTCGGCAACGCCTCTCCAGCGACGAGCGTCTTGAAGTGCTCCGTCTGCTGGTGCGCACCGAAGGCGTCTTCGTTCTTGAAGACCTCATAGAAGAAAAACTTGCCAGGCTCCGTGCGCGAGCGATGAACGACGAACATCACCACACCGGGCTCCTGCTGGGCCTTGGGTGCAAAACGGGACAGGATGGCCGCCACCGCATCCTCCTCCCCATCGCGCGCCTCCCAGAACGCCGTCACCACAAAGCCGTCCTTTATCTCGCTGAGATTCATCATGGCCGTTGCTCCCGTGAAAACGAATGACGGCGCGCTAATCGGCCGAGCAAGAGTTCACCGACGAAGGCCTCGGATCGATTACCGGCCGGTGCACAGAGTCTGTGCCCTACGGCCCGCCAAGTCGCGGCCGATCGCTTCGAACGACGCCGAAGTATCGACGGGCGAAATTCGGAGGTGGCGCGGCCGCCGATCTTAGCCGCTCATGGCAAGAAACTGCTGCGACCGGAGCAACGAAGCTCGGTACCCGTGGTGTGCAGAAGGTTTATGCTGACCACGATACTTGGCCCAATGTTATAGTTCAATTCGATGCGGCGATATCGTTCCCCAGCTCAAGTCGTGTCGGGAGGCGACAGGTGATCAAGATCAT
>JASHUO010000377.1 GCA_030039975.1 Alphaproteobacteria bacterium | reverse complement strand
CGCGGAGCATCTGGATCGGGTTATGAAGCCGTTCGTGCAGGTCGAGGCATCCTATCGCCGCATGCATGAAGGCACGGGGCTCGGCCTCGCGCTGGTCAAGGCGATGGCGGATCTGCATGGCGGCCACCTTCGCCTGGACAGCACGCCCAGCATAGGCACAACCGCTTCCGTGATCCTGCCCCTCGCGCGCTTGAAATCTGGCACGGCGACCGCGGCGGCGGAGTGAGGCCGAATTTCGATTTACGCGGCGACCTCGATCCGGACGCGGCGGCGGCGCTGCCCGAGGCCGAGTTGACCGAGCGGCCTTCCGTGCGCGCGCATCTGCCGCCGGGAACCGTCGCCTCCCTGGTCGCGGCCAGTCCGGCCGGCGAGGCCGAGCTCGAGCCGCGCCGCGCCGCCGCGCAGAACTTGCTGGCCTCGGCCCGCAACGCGATTGCGCAGGCCGGCCGAGCCTGAGTTTGGACAGCGGACGAACCGACTCGCCCTGCCGCGGGAGCGACGATACATGGAGCAAAGCGGTTCGATCTGAACATACCGTGCGCTGATCTAGTCCGAAGCCGCGCCGGAATGACCGGCGTCTACACTCCCCCTCATCCCGACCGGTTGCCGATGGAAGCGATTGAGGAACGCGATCAGCCGCGGGTTCTGCGGTTTGCGGATCACCTCCTCGACGGAGCCGAGCTCGGCCAGAATACCGTCATTCATGAAACCGACGCGGCTCGAGACGTCGGCGGCGAACGCCATTTCATGGGTGACGAGGATCATCGTCATGCCCTCGGCGGCGAGCTCGCGAATGACGTTGAGGACTTCTTGAACCAGCTCCGGATCGAGCGCCGAAGTCACTTCGTCGAACAGCATCACATCCGGCTTCATGGCGAGCGCGCGGGCGATGGCGACGCGCTGCTTCTGTCCGCCGGAGAGCTTGGCGGGGAAGGTGTCCGCTTTGTCGGCGAGGCCGACCTTGGCCAGCAAGCCGCGGCCAAGCTCGATGCTCTCCCTCTTGCTCATGTTGCGCACTTGAATCGGGCCTTCGGTAACGTTCTGCAGCGCCGTCATGTGGGGGAAGAGGTTGAAATGCTGGAACACCATGCCGACATCGCGGCGCAGCAGCGCGAGCTCGTCATCGCGCGGATGGGCCTCGCCTTTGCCGAAGGCGAAGCGATGGCGGCCGACCTGGAGCGCGCCCGCTTGCGGCAGCTCGAGCAGATTCATGCAGCGCAGCAAGGTCGATTTGCCCGAGCCGCTCGCGCCGATCAGGGTCACCACCTCGCCGCGCGCGACGCCGAGCGAGACGCCCTTGAGGACGTGAAGCGCGCCGTAGGATTTGTGGAGGTCGGTGACGGAAAGGGTCGGCTCTGCCGCGCTCACCGATGCGCCCCCAGGCGCCGCTCGAGCCGGTCGGCGACGAGGGTCAGCGGAAACAGCACGACGAAATAAACCACGGCGATGGTCGTATAGACCTCCAAGGGGCGATAGCTCGCCGCAGTGATCACCGTGCCCTGATAGAGCAGATCGCCGACGGCGACCACCGAGACCAGCGAGGTGTTCTTGAGCTGCAGGATCGTCTGGCTGATGAAGGCGGGGATCATGACCTGGATCGCTTGCGGCAACACGATGCGACGGAAGATCTTGCTCCGCCGCATGCCGATGGCGCGGCCCGCCTCCCATTGACCGCGGTCAACCGCCTCGATGCCGCCACGGAAGATCTCGGCGTAGAACGCGCCGGCATAGAGCGAGAGCGCGATGAAGCACGCCATCGCCGCCGACATGTCGACGCCGATCAGAACCGGTAGCGCGTAATAGACCCAGATGAGCTGCACCAGCAGCGGCGTGCAGCGGAACGTCTCGATATAGGCGCGCAAGGGCATGCTGGCCCAGCGCGGCCCCGCGGTGCGCAGAATGCCGACGATGAGACCGATCAGCAGGCCGGCCAGCACGGTCGTCACAGTATAGAACAGGGTGACGCCGAGCCCTTGCCAGATCAGGCTCCAATAAGGCTTGAGCGCCGCGAAGTCCCAGGCATACATCGCCGAGCACCCGTCAGAACTGCACCTCCGGCGGAATGTCCTCGGGCTTGAGGCCGACCGCTCCGAAGCCCTTCAGCATCCATTCGCGGGTCTGCCCCATGGCCCGGTTGTAATCCGCCCAGGCGCTGAGGAAATCCTTGTAGCGGCGATCGGGCTCGGCACGGATGCCGAGATTGGTCGGCAGCGTGAGCAGAGGCCGCGGGATCGCCAGCTCGCCGAGATTGGGATTCTTCTTCAGCGTCGTGACCGAAAGCACGGCCAGCGACACGTTGCAATCGGCGCGGCCGGTCGCCACCGCCAGGATCGCCTCGTCGCGCGTCTTGAAGCCGAGAATGGTCGCCTTCGGGCAATAGCGGCGCGCGATCAGCTCATGGGTCGAGCCGATATCGACGGCAATCTTGACGCCGGGCTGGTTGATCTCCTCCCAGGTCTGCGGCTTGGCGAAGCCCTTGCGGGTGATGACGGTGAAGGAATGGACCAGGATGGGCGTCGAGAAGTCGATGACGAGAGCGCGCTCCGGGGTCGGATTGACGGCGAAAGCGAGATCGATCTTGTCGCCTTGGAGATCGAGGATCTGATTTCCCCAGGTGGATTCGACGTATGCCACCTTCGCGCTGACCTTCGAGGCGATGTCGTTGGCCATGTCGATGCAAGCGCCCGACCATTGCCCGGAAGCGAGGTCCTTGTGGAAATAGGGTTCCTGGCCGACGAGGACGGCGACGCGCAGCACGCCCGTGCTCTTGATGCGCGCCAAGGTCGAGGCAGCGGCCTCGGCCTCGGCGGGTCGCGGCGTGGCGGCGGCGATCGACGCGCCGGCAAGCGCCAAAGCAGCGAAAGCGTCTCTGCGTTTCATGGGCGAATCCTCTCTGAAGCGGCCGGCGGGCGATCGCGAATCGGGCGTGAACGGCCCACTATTTCTGCATTCAGGAGGCGATGCAATATAGTATTTCAAGCTGATGAGGGTTTCGGCATCAGCTCAGAGAACTGCCCAAAAAGCTGAACAACGCCAAAGACATGGCAGACTCCCGCAATAACAAT
>JASHUO010000376.1 GCA_030039975.1 Alphaproteobacteria bacterium | reverse complement strand
GCTGCTCGTCGCCGGCCTGATGATCGCGGTGGCGGTGGCGATCTCTCAGATCGTGTTGACGCGCCTCGCTCAAGACCAGGAAACCAATCTGCGCCTGCTGAGCAACGCTTATCTCGACGGGCTTTCCGCGGCAGTATTGCCGGCCGTCATCCGCTCGGATGTATGGGAGACGTTCGACGCGCTGGATCGGGCGCGCGGACGCTACTCCGGGGTCAAGGTCCGCTACGCCTTCGTCGAGCTGCCGGACGACACTGTTCTCGCTGCTTCCGATCCGGTCCGGTTCCCCGTCATGAAACCGGTGCCGGAGAGGCTCCGCGAAGAATTCCCGAAGGATGGGGGGCTCGCCATTGACGAAGCGAGCGGCCGGGCCTGGCTGACCCGCACGCTGCGGACGGAAGGGTTTTCGGTCGGGCGGATCCACGCCGAGATCGACATCGCCGACCTCCTCCGCGTCCGGCATCAGGTCTTGCTCACGCTGCTCCTGGTCAATGGCGGGCTCGCGCTGATATTCGCGCTCATCGGCTATTTCGCGGTGAAGCACATGCTCCAGCCCTTGAGTGTGCTCACCCGCTATGTCGAGCGCATCCGCGATGGTCGCCTGGAGCCGATCCCTCAGCGCTACCGCCGGAACGTCGCCAGCGAGTTCGGACAGATCTTCGACCGGTTCAATGCCATGGCGCACACGCTCAGCGAGCGCGAGGCGCTCGCCTCCCAGCTGGCGGAGCAGGAGAAGTTTGCCATGCTCGGTCGCCTCGCCTCCGGCATGGCGCACGAGGTCAACAACCCGCTCGGCGGCATGCTGAACGCGATCGATACGATGCAGGCGCACGGCGATGACCCGGCGGTCGTTCAGACCTCGCTGGAGTTTCTGAAACGCGGGCTTGCGGGGATCCGCAACGTCGTCCGGGCGGCGCTTGTCACCTACAAGGGCGGCTCCGACGCCGTCCTGACGCCGGCGGAATTGGACGACCTGCCATTCCTCGTCCAGCATGAGACGGGCGTCCGAAGGCTGCGGCTGGAGTGGCGCAACCGCGTCGAGGAGCCGCTGGCGATCGACGGGCCCGCGGTCCGCCAGATCGTGCTCAACCTGCTGCTGAACGCCTGCGCGGCATCCCCGGTCGGCGGTTTCGTGGAGGTCGAGGCGGCGCCCGTCGACGACGCGCTGCGGATCACCGTGTCGGATGAAGGTCCTGGGCTCCCCGTGGAGCTGGCCGCGCTCCTCGAACAAGCCGATGCCCCGGCACCGTCCCGCGGGAGCAAGGGGCTTGGGCTGTGGACAACAGCGCACCTCGTCAGGCGCCTAGGCGGACGCGTCGCCGTAGAGCGGCCGGAGATCGGCACGCGGGTGGTCGTAACGCTGCCGGTCGCCGGCGCGAGGGGGGCGACACGCCATGCCGCATGACCGGGTCACGATCGGCGTGATCGAGGACGACCAGGTGATGGGCGGGACGCTCATCCATCGCCTCGAGCTCGAAGGCTACGCCGCGCGATGGTGGCGCACCGGCGGCGAGGCGATCGACGGGCTGCGGGCGTCGCGGCCGGATCTCATCGTCTGCGACATCCGGCTGCCGGACATGTCCGGCGAGGACGTTTTCTTGAGAGTGCTGCCCTCCCTGGCCGGCACCCCGTTCCTGTTCGTGACCGCGTTCGGGCAAATCGAGCAGGCGGTTCGCCTCACCAAGGCGGGCGCGGTCGACTACATCGCCAAGCCCTACGCGATCACGGACCTGCTGGAGCGGATACCGCGGCTGATCCGGTCGCGGCCAAGCGCGATTGGAGCACTCGGCGCGTCGGAGCCGATGCGGCGCATCGAGACATTGCTTCGTCGCGTCGCCGACGTCGACAGCTCCCTCCTGTTCGTGGGCGAGAGCGGCGTCGGCAAGGAAGTCGCGGCGCGCTTCGTCCACGGCATATCCGGGCGCGGGCCATCGCCCTTCATCGCGGTGAACTGTGCTGCGATCCCGAACGAGCTCATGGAGAGCGAGCTCTTCGGCCACGAGAAGGGAGCCTTCACCGGCGCCCATGCGCGGCACCACGGATATGTCGAGCGCGCCCGCGACGGCGTGCTCTTCCTCGACGAAGTTGGCGAGCTGCCCTCGCCGGTGCAGGCGAAGCTCCTGCGCCTCCTCCAGGAGCGCAGCTTCACGCGCCTTGGCGGCGAGAGCGCGATCAGGGTGCCGGCGCGGGTCGTCTGCGCCACGAACGCGGACCTCGAGGCGGCGGTGGCCGACAGTCGCTTCCGCCGCGACCTCTATTATCGCATCAACGTAATCCGTGTTGCGGTACCGCCGCTGCGTGAGCGGTCGGATGACGTGCTTCCCCTGGCCGCCGGGTTCCTGCGCGAGTTCTGCACCTCATTCGGACGCGAGGTCCATGGCTTCACGTCGGCGGCGGAGCAGGCGCTCCTTACGCACCATTGGCCCGGAAACGTCCGCGAGCTGCGCAACCGTGTGGAGCGGGCCGTGGCATTGGCCGACGCGCCTTGGATCAGTCCAGCCGCGCTCTTTCCATCCGAGGCCGTTGAGCCGCGGCCACTGGAGGAGCTGCTGCCATCGCTCGCGGAAATCCGTGAGCGGGCGGAACGGCACCACATCCGCGCGGCCCTCGCTCGCGTCGGTGGACGCGTCGAGGAAGCCGCAAAGCTCCTCGGCGTCGCGCGCTCGACCCTTTTCGATAAAATGCGCAAGCTCGCCGTCGACGCGGATCCCGAAAGACGCCGCCACGGACACTGAGCGGCTGGCCGATATCTCGTCCCCATCAGGTCTTCGTCTCGGCTCCATCCGCATCGCCTCCCGCGCGATCTTGCGTGGGGCCCTTGGGGCGTCAGGCTGTCCGGAGTTATGGACGGGCAATCCAGATTTTCGGATTCGAATGGTTCGGATGCGCGCCAAGCCATTGTTTTTTTGATCCCTCGCTGCGTCGCCTCCTGGCACAGCGCTTGCGGTG
>JASHUO010000034.1 GCA_030039975.1 Alphaproteobacteria bacterium | reverse complement strand
ATGCGGCGCCCGGCGATCATCTCCTGGCCGCGATCGATCTGCGCGGCCGCTATCACGAGCCCTATGCCTATTGGGACGCGAGCACCGGCCCTGCCATTGATCCCGGCCGCTTGCGCGGCGATCTCGAGCTGCTGCCTGCCCTGGCTGAGGCGGGGCTCTGCCGCGCGGGCAAGGATATCAGCATGGGCGGTCTTGTCGGCACGGTGCTGATGCTGCTGGAGTGCTCCGGTCTCGGCGCCGTCATCGATCTGAGTGCCGCGCCGCGTCCGCCGGACGCGCCCTTGTCGCGCTGGCTCTGCTCCTTCCCAAGCTACGGTTTTCTGCTCGCCGTGGCGCCCGCCCATGTCGCTGCGGTGTGCAGCCATTTCCGCCGGCGCGACATCGCTTGCGCCGAGATCGGCGTCTGCGACGGCTCGGGTCTGGTTCGCTGTGCGGCGGCCGGCGAGCCGCCGGCGCTCTTCTGGGATTTGCGCCGCGAGCCCCTGATCGGCATGGGCGCCGGCGCGACGATGCAGACCGTGCGCGAGGCGGCGCCGTGAAGGGGGAGCGGCTCCGCATCGCGATGCTCGCGCACTCCACCAATCCGCGCGGCTCGGTCGTGCATGCGCTTGAACTCGGCGACGCGCTCGCGGCGCTTGGGCACGACGTCGTCGTGCACGCGCCCGATCCCTCCGGCGCCGGCTTCTTTCGGAAAACACGGTGCCGCACGGCGACGGTGCCGGCTCAGCCCGTCGCGGACGATCTCTTTGCATTGGTGGAAGCGCGCATCGCGGACTATGTCGATTATTTCACCAGCCCGCGCACGGAGGGCTTCGACCTCTACCACGCCCAGGATGCTATCAGCGGCAATGCGCTCGCCCGACTGCGCGAGATCGGCGCCATCCCCGGCTTCCTGCGCACGGTCCATCACCTCGATGCCTTCGACGATCGTCGGCTTGCGGCGCGGCAGGCGCGCGCGATGACCGCCGCGGACCGCGTGCTGTGTGTCAGCCGCCTCTGGCAGGAGGTACTCGCGCGCGATTACGGCATCGCGGCGGCCCGCGTCGGCAACGGCGTCGATGCCGGCCGCTTCTCGCCGGAGCCCGGCGCTTTGGATGGTGCGCTGCGCGCCCGTCTCGGCCTCGGCGGCGGCGGCCCGGTCTATCTTTCGGTGGGCGGCATCGAGACGCGCAAGAACACGGCGCGCATCCTCGAGGCGTTTGTCCTGGTGCGGACGACGTGTCCCGCGGCTCGCCTGGTGATCGCCGGCGGCGCCAGTCTGCTCGATCACGGCGCCGCGCGGGCTGCGTTCGACGCGGCGCTCCGCGCCTACGGCCTCGATGCCGGTCCCGGCGCGGCGGTGATCCCGACCGGACCGTTGGCGGATGCCGAGATGCCCGCGCTCTATCGATTGGCGGATGCGCTGGTGTTTCCGTCGCTGCGCGAAGGCTTCGGGCTCGTCGTGCTCGAGGCGATGGCGAGCGGCATTCCGGCGATCGTGTCGCGCGCGCCGCCTTTCACCGAATATCTCGCCGAAGATGAGTGCCTTTGGGTCGAACCGGGCTCGGTCACCGAGATCGCCGCCGCCATGCTCGCCGCCGCCGAGCGACCGGTGCGCCGCCGGCTCGCCACCGCCGGGCGCCAGGTGTGCCTGCGCCATAGCTGGCAAGCGAGCGCCCGCCGTCATTGGGAAATCTATGCGAAATGGCTCTGCTCGTTGCGCGAGGCCGCTCATGCCTGAGATGCGCTTTCACCTGCGCTGGCCCGACGGTTCTACTTCGGTCTGCTATTCGCCGTCGCTCGTCATTGGCGACTATCTTCGCCCCGGCGCCGCCTATCCGTTGGCGGAGTTCGTCGGGCTCGCTCGCACCGCCCTGCAGGCGGCGAGCGCCCGCGTGCGCGCGAAATATGGCTTCGCCTGTTCGCGTGCGCTGCGGCAGCTGGATGAGATCGAGCGCCGCGCCGCCGGTTTTGCCGGTGCCGCCGATGCGGAAGTCGCCGTGCTCGCCTTCGATCAGGACATTCCCGCGCCAACCCCGCCACCCCCGTGAGGCATGAGATGACGCAAGCATCGACCAGCCGCGACGCGCCGCGGCATTTTCCCGTCATCATCGTCGGCGGCGGCCAGGCGGGGCTGTCGCTGAGCTGGCATCTCTGCCGGCGCGGCGTCGACCACGTGATCCTGGAGCGTCATGTCGCCGGCCATGCCTGGCGCGCTGAGCGCTGGGACAGCTTTTGCCTGGTCACGCCCAATTGGCAGTGCCAGCTGCCCGGCTTTCCCTATGCTGGGAACGATCCGCACGGCTTCATGCTGCGGCGGGAGATTATCGACTATATCGACGCCTATATCGCGTCCTTCGATCCGCCCGTGCTGTCGGCCGTCGAGGTGATGAAGCTGCGCCGCGGTCCTGGCGGCGAGTTCCGCCTCGCGACCAGCGCCGGCAGCTTTACCGCCGCGCAGGTCGTGGTCGCCACCGGCGGCTATCACGAGCCGATCGTTCCGCGCTATGCCGAGCGCCTCGAGGCGGACATCGTCCAGCTGCATTCCTCCCAATACCGGAACCCGCACGCCTTGCCGGCGGGCGCGGTTCTGGTGGTGGGCAGCGGGCAATCCGGCTGTCAGATCGCCGAGGATCTGCATCTCGCGGGACGGCGGGTTCATCTCTGCGTCGGCAACGCGCCGCGCGTCGCGCGCCGCTACCGCGGCAAGGATGTGGTCGAGTGGCTCGACCGCATGGGTTACTACGACATCCCGGTCGAGGAGCATCCGCTCAAGGAGGAGGTTCGCGACAAGACCAACCACTACGTCACCGGGCGCGATGGCGGGCGCGACATCGATCTGCGCCGGCATGCGCTGGATGGCATGCGCCTCTACGGCCGCCTCGCCGGCATCGAGTCAGGAGAGCTGCGCTTCGAGCCCGATCTGCGCGCCAATCTCGACGCGGCCGATGCGGTCTCGGAGAGCATCAAGCGCAGCATCGATGGGTTCATCGCCAAAGCCGGAATCGCCGCGCCGGTGGAAGCTCCCTATGTCCCGCTCTGGCAGCCGCAAGAGGAGACGGCCTCACTCGACTACCGTGCCGCCGATATCCGCAGCATCGTCTGGTCCATCGGCTTTCGCACCGATTTCCGTTGGATCGAGGCGCCGGTCTTCGACGGCCGCGGCGCGCCGGTGCATCGCCGCGGCGTGACGCGCGAAGAGGGGCTTTATTTCCTCGGGCTGCAATGGCTGCATAGCTGGGGCTCGGGCCGTTTCTCGGGCGTCGCGCGCGACGCGGCTTTTCTCGCCGACCGCATCGAGGCCCGCGCGCTCGGCGCGCCGGCCGCGCTCGACGCTGCTGCCGTCGGTTCTTAAGCGCCGGCCTCTCGCCCGCGGCAGAGGATGGCGGCGCCCGCCATCTTGGCCTATTTTTGCCGCGGGAGGACAGCCATGACCGACAATCCGCGCTGGAAGCGCCGTCCGCCCGGCTCGACCTGGGGCGATTTCGGCCCCGAGGATCAGCTCGGGCGGCTCAATCTGATCACGCCGAAGAAAGTGCTGCAGGGCATCGCCGAGGTGAAGGACGGGCGCAGCTTCTGCCTGTCGCTGCCGCTCGACTATCCCGGCGGCAACAAGCTGAACCCGCGCCGCCATCCGCCGGAGCTGCGGCCGACGGTTCGCGGCGGCGGTCCCAACTTCAACTACCCCATCTCGCGCGACGATCCGAAATACACCGACGTCGTCTGCGACGATCTCGTGCTGCTGACCCTGCAATACTCGACGCAATGGGACACGCTCGCCCATGTCGGGCAGATGTTCGACGCCGATGGCGACGGCACGCCGGAGATGGTGTTCTACAACGGCTATCGCGCCGGCGAGCATATCGTCGGCCCGCGCGACTGGATCACCGGCCGGGAGCAGCCGCATCAGGGCGCGCGCGCCCTCGGCGTCGAGAACATGGCGGTGAAGGCGATCCAAGGCCGCGCCGTGATGATCGATCTCGAAGCGCATTACGGCCGTGAGCGCAAGCTCGTGGGCTTCGAGGATCTGATGGACATCCTCAAGAAGGACAAGGTCGAGGTCGAAGAGGGCGACATGGTGTGCCTGCGCACCGGCTTCGCCCAGGTCGTGCTGGAGATGAAGCGGGAGCCCGACGAAAAGGTGCTGCATGGCGCCTGCGCCGCGCTCGACGGCCGCGATGAGCGGCTCCTCAACTGGATCACCAAAAGCGGCCTCGTCGCGCTCATCGCCGACAATTACGCGGTCGAAGCCTCGCCGTCGCGACCGTGCACCGAGGATCATTGC